>NZ_JBUZWE020000014.1:0-167080 GCF_055730135.2 Mesocryomonas lacus
ACCGTCGTGGTGACGTTTGGCGTCCAGCAAGTAATTGCTATCGTCCGGTCGAGACCGCCAACTCGGCAAATCTCTCAAAATGTTCAAGCAGCAGAGGCGCCAATTCGAACCGCACCGGCCAATTCTGCCGATCCAGTTCTTCGCCAACCCGTCTGGTTGGCCCCGGCGCCGCGCCGTCTCGATGTCCGCTGTATAGGCCCCGCCCCTCGTTTCTGTCAACGACCTTTTCGCAAAATCGTCGCAGAGAACCCAAAACCCAATGTTTAGCAGGGCTTCCAGACTGTCGGTTTTTAGGGAACCCTTTCGTCTCCCGGCGTGTCGCTCACCTCCAGTCTGTGCGCATCAAGCGAACGCGCCCTCCTCAAGGTCGAACTTTTGGCAAAACCTCGCCCGTCTTTGCCGGTGAATCCGTGAGATCGCCAACGGACATTAGCCCTTCGTCTTGGGCGGTTAGAGCTGTCCGGCAATTCGCAGGAATTCCCGGACCCAGACGCCCGCCTACCTATCGGTTTCCGAAGGGAACTGCAGATTGTCTCCCAGAGGATCGGAATGTCTTCCCTCTTCCCTCTTCCCTCTTCCCTCTTCCCTCTTCCCTCTTCCCTCTTCCCTCTCTCTGTCTTCGCCCCTTCCCCCGTCTCATCCCGTCGCCCCTTCCTGACTGCATCCATTGTGGGAAGCACCGTCGGCGCCGCTCCCAGCATTGACAGTCCCGCGCTGCGCCGGGTTAATCGCCCCATTCGTTCAGCGGCGCGGCGCCATGCCCCGGCCGCCGGTCGCGATTTCGCCACCATGATCGCCGATGGCCGGGCTGACACCCAACCAAGGAAGTGAATGAGCCAGGATTCGCCCCGTCGACCCGAGTTCGGAAACGAGCCGCCGCTTCTCGCCGATCGGCGACGGCGTCCGGACCGTCGCCAGGTCTCGGTACGCTGGCTGGCCGGAACCTTGCTCACCGGTCTTACCTCGAGCGCGCTGATGGGCATCGCGCTCTCGGCCGCACTCGACGGGCGCCATACGATGGCGAGCCCCGCCGCGGCCGCAACCGCCGCAGCCTCGCTTGACGCCACCTCGGAAAAAGGCGAGCGCGTTTTCGCCACCGCCATCCCAATGACCAAGAGCCGGCAGACCCTCGAACTCTCGACCGTGACGCGCGAGGGCGACCGCGAGGTGATCCGCACCCTCCCCTTCGCCTACGTCAACATGTCGCTCGCCGCCCGCCACACCACCAATGTCGACTATCCCGCCTTCGACGCGATGAAGGTCTTCGCCGAGGACGGCGATGCCGCCCCGGAGGTCGAAGCGGATGCCGCTCAGATCTATGGCGGCAAAACCGAGAGCGAGATGAGCCTCAAAATGGAGCCGTTCGACTTCGCCGACCTCGACGAGAGCGGCGAGATCGACGACCAGCAAGCCGAGGCGCAAGTGCGGGGCATCGCGCCGACCTTGTCCTACGATCCCGTCAAGGTCGCCTCGCTGGAGCCGGTCGACCCGCTGCGCTTCGCGCTCGAAAGCGACGCCCAGGATTACGAGCCCGGCTCGGCCTTTCGCGTCATCGAGGAGAACGTCTCGATCGCCGCGCCGAACGCACCGGCGGAGATCCCGCTCTACAACGAGGAGATCATCCCCTTCTCCACGCAGAAGACCATCCTGTCGGCGCTCACCGAGGCCGGCTACGCAGATAACGAGGCGAGCTATCCTGCCGAGAGGCTGGCCGACGTCCTCTCGACCAAGGTGCTCAACGCCGACAACGTCATCCGCGTCGGCGCCGAGACCGAGGGCGGCGTCCGGCGGATCGTCCGTCTCTCCGTCTACCGCGGCGATACCCATATCGTCACCGTCGCGGAAAACGATGCGGGGCGCTTCGAGCCGGCGGCCGCCCCGGATGTCAGTCATTCCGTCGCCGACGCCTTCGACGAGAACACCAGCGAAGGCCAGCGCGCTGACATGCCGAGCGTCTACGACGGCATCTACCAGGCGGCCCTGTCCTATGGCCTTAACGAGCGGCTGTGCCAGCAGCTCATCCGCATGCTGGCCTCGGAAGTCGACTTCCAGGCCCGGCTGGGGCCGAAGGATCACCTCACCGTCTTCTATTCGCTTGAAGAGGGCCAGGAGTCGGCGACCGACGCATCGGAAATCCTCTTCGTCGAAGCCAATTTCGGCGATGTAGCGAAGAAATATTACCGCTTCCGGGCGGAGGGCGACGACCACAGCGACTATTACGACGAAGAAGGCCGCAGTTCCCGCCAGTTCCTGCTGCGCAAGCCGGTCCCGAATGCCCGCATGAGCTCGGCCTTCAGCACCGGCCGCAAGCATCCCGTTCTCGGCTACACCCGGCCGCACTGGGGCGTCGACTGGGCGGCGCCGCAGGGAACGCCGATCCTTGCCGCGGGATCCGGCGTCGTCGAGACCGCCGGCTGGACCAATGGCTACGGCCGCCAGACCATTCTGAAGCACGCCAACGGCTATGAGACGTCCTATTCCCACCAGAGCGGCATCGCCAAGGGCGTTGTTCCGGGCGCCCGGGTCCGGCAAGGTCAGATCATCGGCTATATCGGTTCGACCGGCCTCTCGACCGGCAACCATCTGCATTACGAGGTGATGGTCAACACCACGAAACTCGACCCGATGCGCATCAAGCTGCCCTCCGGCCGCGTGCTGCAGGGAGAGGAGCTCGAAGTGTTCAAACGCGAACGCGATCGGATCGACAACTTGCTGATGGACCGCGACGACCCAGCCAAGGTCGCCGCCCGGTAGGATTTTCGCGCCTCAGCACTGGGCAGTGATTTTGCGCTACACCGTGTGATCGCGCCAGCCGCCGAAACATTTAAAGCGCTTCTCAGGGCTAACCATCGGTGTGCCTAGGAGAGGACAGCAACCTCTCCACCCGATTTCAAGGTTCGGCCCGACCTTGCGGAGCCGGCCTTGTCCCCGCAACTTCCCCCGCCCCTCGGACAAACTCTACTTGCAGTAGGTCGCGCCATTGTTGCGAGCGGCGATGTCGAGGTGGAAGTGGGTATCGTGGTCTGAATCGGTGCCGGGTCCGAGGACCGTCTTGAACGGGCCGCAAGCGGCGGCGCGGATGGAATCCTGGAATTTCGCCTCCGGGCTCCCCGCCGGCTTGGCCGCAACGCCGATCTCCTCACCCTTGTCGAAAACGAAGGACGCAATGTCGATCGCACTGCCGCGCGCGTGCTCGGAAATGCCCTTCTCGCTGGCACGCGGTCGGCAGACATAGGTCGAGGCGTGCTTGAATTCGGTGAGCTTGCGGTCTGGAAGATCGGCCTTTGCCGCGGGGACGACGCCCTTCGTCATCCAGTCGTCCAGTGCCAACGCCGTGCGGCACAGCATCTGTGTCTTCGGCGAAACCGTGATGCCGGAAGACAGGCGGGTGACGGCGACGGGCCGAAGCACGCCGCATTCGCCTTCGGAAATGCTGTCGTCGACGGTGAACTCGACGCCGCGCTTCTTCAGCTCGGTCTCACAGGCCTCGGCGTCCTCCACGGCAGCAGCGGCGAGAACCGCTGCGGCTGGACTGACTGCTGTCGTGCGCGACTTCAGCTTCTCCGTCGAATTCGGCGCCGCATCTTCATCCGCCGCTTCTTCAGTGGACGGGGTCGGCTTGGCCGGCTTCTGCGGTTCGACCTCAACTGCCGGCTTTGCCTCGCCCGGCGCGGCCGGCCGTTGGTCCGGCACCGGAATTTCATCCACGGGCTTTGCCGCCGTCGCCGCCGGGTCGACGGGTGTTGTCGCAGCGGGATCATTTGCCTGCGCAACGCCGGCATCGGAGTCGATCGAGGGTTTGTGCTCCGCCTTTTCGGCCTCTGCTTCCGGCTCGACGGCCACTGCCGGCTCGGCCGGTGCTTCCGATTCAACCGGGGGTGCGGGTGACGCCTCGGGCTTTGGCACGTCTTCGGCGCGTGGTACGGGCGGCGTGGCCTCAGCCGCGGCTGGCTGCGCAGCGACTATTTCGGACGGCGCCTTCGTGTTGGCCGCATCCGGCACCTTTGCGTCAGCATCCTTGACGGCAACAGCGGCAGCCGTTGCTGTAGCGGCAGCGGGGACCGCTGCTTCTGCAGCCGTGGCCGGGCGCTGGTTGGGAACCGGCACGGCACCTCTCGCCGACGCCTTGGGCGCCGAGCGTTTCGACTGGTGACGTCGGGTTGTTGCCTTGCGCGGGGCCGGCTTGCCGAACAGACGCTCCAGCGGATTGGCGTCGGACCACGGCAGCTTTTGCGCTACCGCCGGCGCCGCATCCGTGAAACCAGCAATGCTGAGAATGGCGAGAACCGCAGCGCTGCGGCGCAACGCCGACCTCATTCGCTAAACTCCACCACGGTCTTTGCGGGCTGCACCATCTTCGACAGCGCCTGCGCATCCCAATTTGTCAGACGCACACAGCCATGGCTTGCCGTCTTGTCGATCTTCGAGGGATCGGGCGTGCCGTGGATGCCATAGGTCGGCTTCGACAGGTCGATCCAGACGATGCCCACGGGTCCGTTCGGGCCACCCGGCAGCGTCAGCTTCTTGTCGTTCTTGCCTTGCTGGAAATTCTTGTCGGGATTGTACTCATAGGTCGGCTCCTGGGCACTGCCGTTCACCTTCATCGTACCCGATGGCGACGGTGTGCCTTCCGAACCGATGGTCGCGGGATCCATCAGGAGGATTTTGCCATCCTCGTCATAGGCGATGAGTTCGCCGAGGCTTTTGTCGACGACGATCTTGGCAACCTTGCCCTCGGGAGCGGCACCGGGATCGACCACCAGTACTTCCTGGCCGACGCTCGCCTCGTCGATCTTGGGATTGAGCCGGCGCAGCAGCTTCTCGTCCATATGGAAGCGCTCGCCGAGCATTTCTGCGACGTCGCGGTAGCCAAGCCACTCGAGCTTGGCGAGCTTGGCGTAATCGGTCGGCAGGTCCGGAACGAAACGCTCATCGAGATCGGCCTGGGTCAGGCGGTAGACCTGCATGCTCTTGGCGGTATCGGCCGAAAGCGCGGCCCAGAACTCAGGATCGGCTTTGCCGTCCGCCTTGAGGTCGTGCATCTTTTCAAAGGCCTTGATTGCCTTTTCGGTGTTGCCTCCGGGCATGCCGTCGATGACGCCCGGCGATGCATGCGCACGGTCGAGCAGAACTTGCATCCGAATCAGAAAGGGATCGGGAACATCCTCGGGCTTTTCGGCGATGCCGGGATCGACGGCCACGGCCTGCTGGTCGGCAGCCGGCGCATCGGCGGCCTGTTCGCGGGCCATCATGTCGACGGTGGAGTCCGCCTCCCCCTCGATTACGTCCTTGGCTTCGGCGGCGGTTTTGACGCGGGCCTGCCATTCCTCGAACGACGCCGCATCGATCGAGCCCGGCGACAGATCGGGCGCGCTGGTCGATGGCGGTGTCGGCGCGGCTGCCGGGTCAGGGGTCTGCGCCTGCGCCACCGAGGAAAGAAGGAGGCTGATCAATACCGAGTGGATGAACTGTGGCCGCATGTCTGTCTCCGCCTGTTTTGCAGGGGGTAACGTGCAGAAGCCTACTCCGCTCCGGGGTCTTCAGCTTATCTTATCAAACGGTGCCCCGCATCCGCTGCCGCCGCGATGGCGGCGCCGCGCTACTCGATAAACTCGACCGTGACGCCCGGCTTGACGAGCTTCGCGAGTTCCTGCGCGTCGAAATTGGCCAGGCGCACGCAGCCATGGCTGTTGGTCTTGCCGATCTTCGAGGGCTCCGGCGTCCCGTGAATGCCGTAGGTCGGCTTCGACAGCGCGATCCAGACCGAGCCGACCGGTCCGTTCGGGCCGGGGGGGATGGTGAGGATCGACTTGTTCGAGCCTTGGGTGAAATTGATCTTCGGATTGTAGGTGTAGTTCGGGTCGAAGGCGATGCGGCTGACCTCGACGGTGCCGCTCGGCGAAGGCGTATCGGACGAGCCGATGGTCGAGGGATAGGCGGCGATCAATCGACCGGCGGCGTCGTAGGCGCGCACTTGCTCGCGGCCCTTGTCGGCGATGATCTTGGCGACCGGCTCGGTGACATTCGCGCCGACGGCGGTGACCTTCAGGATCGTGCCCGGCCGGTTGAAGTCGGCGCCAGGGTTGATCGCCTTCAGATAGTTCTCGTCCATATGGAAACGCTCGCCGAGCATCTCGCTGACGCGCGTATAGGCCATCGCCGGCAGCAGCGCCTTCTCGGCATAGTCGTCCGGGATGGAGGCGACATAGGGACCGGCGATGTCCTTCTCGGTGATGGTGTAGCTGACGATCGCGGGTCCGCCGGTCGAGTCCAGTTCCTCGGCGAGCGCCTGCGAATTGGTCGCGTCGAGCCTTGTGCCGAACTTCTCCTCATAGGCGGCGACCGCCTTGTCGACATTGCCGCCCATGCGCCCGTCGATCACGCCCGGCGAGATGCCGGCACGGTCGAGCAGCACCTGCAGCGCAGCGATCTGCACCGAGGCATTCTTGCCTTTCGGGCCGGCAACAGACGGTGCGGGCCGGGATTCCGGCGCGGTGGTCTCGTTGGGATAAACGATCGCGGGATTGCCCTCGGGCATGTCGATCGCGCCGCCGGCATCGCCGGGCAGTTGCGAGTCGCCGGGCAACTGGGAGTCGCCGGGCAAGCCGGCATTGCGCTGACCGCCGGAAAGGCCGTCATCGCCGGGCTCGGGAAAGGCGGAGTCATAGGTCGGGTCCGGCAAGGCCCCTCTCTCGACCGGCGCGTCATAACGCGGATCGGACCGTTGATCGGCACGGCGGGATCTGAAGCCGGGATCGATGCCGGGAACGTCGTCCGCCGGACCTTCCAGGACAAGGTTCGGGTCGTTGGCGGGCGGCGCACCCAGCCGGGCCGATCCGTTCCCGCGCGGGCGGAAGCCGCCACGGTCCGGCTGCTCAACGCCAATGATGCGGCCGCGCGCGTCGACGGTCACCCGCCGGCCGTACTCGTCGATAAAGCTCTCGGCCCGCCGCGGGGGAGCGGCGTCGTCGCCATTCCCGTCATAGATCGGCAGATCGTTCGGCTCGTAATACTGTGCCAGCGACGGCGTGGACGAAAGCGCCGACAACGCCAGCGCCACGAGCACGGCGGACGGCACAGTGACTGACTTCATCTGAACTCTCCACGCAGAGCAAGGCGGCCCGCCCCGACACCAACGGCTGCCGTAGCACCCCAAGCTGTCCCGGGGGTTACCAGATCGCAAATGAACCCGGCATGAAGAAGGCGTCCGCGAGAGCTCCGGCGGCCCGGTCGGCTCCGCGTTCGAATGGGGTGGAGGACCGGTCACTCAACCGATCATTCGCCTTGCCCGCTCGGTGGTCTGGCAGGTGCGACCGCTCAGGCGACCTGCCCGGCGCTCCAGCCGGAGGCCCAGGCCCACTGGAAGTTATAGCCGCCGAGCCAGCCGGTGACGTCGACCACCTCGCCGACGAAATAGAGCCCGGGCACGCTACGCGCCTCGAGGGTGCGCGAGTCCAGCTCGCTGGTATCGACGCCGCCGAGCGTCACCTCGGCCGTGCGGTAGCCCTCGGACCCCGCCGGCTTGAACCGCCACTGGTTGACCGCAAGGACAACGCCGCGCAGCAGCTTGTCGGACCAGTCGGCCAGGTTCTTCGGCCCGGGATGCGCCTCGGCGATCCGCTGGGCGAGGCTTTTGGGCAGGAAGGCGCCCAGCGCCGTCTGCAGCGCCTGCCGGCCGTTTTCCGCCCGCGCGGCGCGCAGGTCCGCCAGCACGTCGCGCTCCGGCAGCATGGCGACCGAGATCTCGTCGCCCTCGCGCCAGAACGACGAGATCTGCAGCATCGCCGGCCCCGACAGGCCGCGGTGGGTGAACAGCAGCGCCTCGGCGAACGTCGTCTTGCCGTGCGAGACGGTCGCGTCGATGGCTGTGCCCGACAGCGGCTTCAGCCGCTCCAGCGTCGGCGGATCTAGCGTCAGCGGCACCAGCGCCGGCCGGACGTCGGTAACCTTCAGGCCGAACTCCCGCGCCACGTCGTAGCCAAAGCCAGTGGCGCCCATCTTCGGGATCGACTTGCCACCGGTGGCAATGATCAGCGATCTGCACTCGACTGGCTCGGACCCGCGGCTGTCATGGCTTAGCACCGCCGAGAAGCCGTCGTCGGTCTTGCGAATGCGACCGGCCGAGGTGCCAAGCCGCAGCTCGGCGCCCGCCTCCCGCATCTCGGTCATCAGCATAGACACGATCTGAGCGGCCGAGCCGTCGCAGAACAGCTGCCCCAGCGCCTTCTCGTGATAGGCGATGCCATAGCGCTCGACGAGGGCGATGAAGGCGCTCGCCGGATAACGCTTCAGCGCCGAGATGCAGAAGCTCGGATTGGCGGAAAGGAAGTTCTTCGGACTGGTGTGCACATTGGTGAAGTTGCACCGCCCGCCGCCGGAGATTCGGATCTTCTCGCCGGGCGTTGCCGCGTGGTCGACCACGAGCACGCTCCGCCCCCTTTTGCCGGCCTCGGCGGCCGCCATCATCCCGGCGGCACCGGCACCGATGACCAGAACGTCGATTTTCACGTGAGCACTCCAAAAGGTCGGCGCTGCAGGGCGCTCCGCGTCATGTGCCGACGACCGACCGTCCGGTCAAGCACCCCTCAGTCCACAGCCCCCGTCAGCGTCTTGACGAAGCGCATGGTGCGCGGATCGCGCGGGGTCTGGAACAACACCGCGGGCGGCCCTTCCTCGACGATGCCGCCGCCCTCGAGGAAAGCGACGCGGTTGGCGATCTGCCGGGCGAGGCGCAGGTCGTGCGTTGCCATCAGCATGGTCATGCCTTCGCCGGCGAGCGTGCGGAGGACCTCGACGACCTCGCCCGCGAGTTCCGGATCAAGCGCCGAAGTCGGCTCGTCGCAGAGCAGAAGTTTTGGCGATGCCGCCAGCGCCCGGGCGATGGCGACGCGCTGCTGCTGGCCGCCCGACAGCGTCGCCGGCCAAGCCTCGGCCTTATCAGCCATGCCGACCTTCTCCAGGAGTTCCATCGCCCTTGTCCGGGCCTTTTCCTCCGGCCATTGCGAAACGACGACCAGGCCCTCCATCACATTGCCGATCACCGTGCGGTGCGGAAACAGCTGAAAGTTCTGGAACACCATGCCGGTCTGCCGCCGAACCGCCAGAATGTCGGCCTTGGAGGGTTTGTGTGCGGCGTCGAAGGTCAGCCGGAGGGTGCCGAGCTCGAGCGTGCCGGCCTCCGGCATCTCCAGAAGGTTGACGCAGCGCAGCAGCGTGCTCTTGCCGCTGCCGGAAGGGCCGATCAGCGCGGTCACGCTGCCCTCGGTAATGTCGAGGTCGACTCCGCCGAGGACGACATTGTCGCCGAAGCGCTTGCGGATACCGGAAAGGCGGATCATCGGCCGGTCTCCAGAAAGCCGCCATAGCGGCCGTAGTGCTTTTCAAGCCGTGCCTGAAGAGCCGAGAGAACCGAGGAGACCACGAGATAGAGCAGCGCCGCCTCGATGTAGAGGATCAGCGGCTCGTAGGTGGTCGCCACGATCCGCTGCGCCTGCTGGAACAGTTCCGGCACGGTGATCGCGGCAGCGAGCGAGGTGTCCTTGACCAGCGAGATGAAGGAATTGGACAGCGGCGGGACCGCCACCCGCGTCGCCTGCGGCACGATGGTGCGCATCAGCGTCTGCCGCCCGGTCATGCCGATGGCATAGGACGCCTCCCACTGCCCGCGCGAGACCGAGGTCAGCGCCGCCCGGATGACTTCCGACGTATAGGCCCCGACGCTGAGGGTGAAGCCGATCAAGGCCGCGGGAAAGGCGTCGATCAGGATGCCGACGCTCGGCAGGCCGTAGAAGATGACGAAGAGCTGCACCAGAAGCGGCGTGCCGCGGATGAACCAAACATAGAACCGCGCGAGAAGGGCGAGCGGCTTCGGCGCGAACAGCCGGGTCAGCGCCGTGACGAAACCGAGCGCGAGGCCCAACACGAAGGACAGCACCGCCAGCGGCACCGAAAAAACCAGTCCGGCACGGACGAGGGGCCAGAGCGAGTCCAGCATGAGCTGCAGAAAGGGCGGCAAGCGTGTTCCCCGAAAGACAAGACGGCCGACCGGAAGCCGGTCGGCCGTGTGGTTAAGCCCAGTGTGCCGCGAGGCGCGCGGCGACGCCAGCCGTTACTGCGAGACGTCGGCGCCGAAATACTTCTGCGAGATCTTGCCGTAGGTGCCATCCGCCTTGATCGCGGCCAGCGCCTTGTTGATCTCGGCGACCAGCGGCGCATTGTCCTTCTGCACGATGATACCGGAAGCGGCCGCATCGTCCTGCGTCGCGACCACCGCGACGCCGGCATTCGGCTGCTTCTTCTTGAAGTCGAGATACGACAGGTTGTCGTTGATCGTGGCGTCCGCCCGGCCTGTCAGCACCAGTTGCACCGACTGGTCGAAGCCGTCGGTCCCGACGAGCTCGGCGCCGGCGCCTTCAGCGATCTTGCCGTAGTTCGAGGTCAGCGACTGCGCCGCGCGCTTGCCCTTGAGGTCAGGGAAATCCTTGATCGGGCTGCCTTCCTTGACGATCAGGACGGCCTTGGAGACGATGTAGGGGTCGGAAAAGTCGAAGCGCGCCTTGCGCTCCTCGGTGATGCCCACCTGGTTGATCACCGCATCATAGCGGTTGGAGGCAAGGCCGGCGATCAGGCCGTCCCACTTGCCCTCGACGAACGCTGCCTTGACGCCGAGCTTCTCGGCAACCGCCTCGCCGATCTCGACGTCGAAGCCGACCAGCTTGCCGGACGTGTCGTGGAAGGTGAAAGGCGCGTAGGTGCCCTCGGTGCCGATGCGCAGGGCGCCGCTGGATTTGACGTCCTCGAGGCTTCCGGCGCTGGCGAGTGCTGCGCTGGCGAGAAGGGCGGCAAGGGTGGCGGCGACGAGTTTCATCCGGTGAGTCCTTAGGCAGGGAAGAGGTGTGACGATAGTCAGAAGATCGGAAATGCGTCAGGGTTCCTCAAGGAATGGATTGGCGTTCCCCCGCCGATCCGTAGCTTTTCCGTCCGCCTCGGTCCCTGGCGCCGCCCGGCCTAACCGTTTGACAGCGCCTGAAGCCCGACACTAATCCTAGCTGATAAATAGTTGGCCAGGGAGACGCCGAGATGACCGACATCACACAGCCGGCCGGGGGCGGGGCGGCAGTCGAGCCAGCGCTGCACCGGGTGATGGGGCCTTGGCTGCTCCTGCTCTTCATCGTCGGCGATATTCTCGGCACCGGCATCTACGCGCTCACCGGACAGGTCGCCAAGCAGGTCGGCGGTGTCGTCTGGCTGCCTTTCCTCATCGCCTTCGTCGTCGCCCTCATCACCGCCTTCAGCTATCTCGAGCTGGTGACGAAATACCCGAAAGCGGCAGGCGCCGCGCTTTACGCGCACAAGGCCTTCGGCATCCACTTCGTCACCTTCATCGTCGCCTTCGCCGTGATGTGCTCGGGCATCACCTCCGCCGCCACGGCCTCGCGGGCCTTCGCGGCCAACATGTCGACGGCTTTGGGGATGGGCCTCGAAGGCGGTATCGGCATCACGCTGATAGGCCTCGCCTTCATGGCGATCGTCGCCGTCGTCAACTTCCGCGGCGTCGGCGAGAGCGTGAAGGCGAACGTCGTCCTCACCGTCGTCGAACTGACCGGCCTTTTGATCATCATCTTCATCGGCTTGTGGGCGATCGGGCTCGGCCAGGGCGACGTCTCGCGCGTCATGCAGTTCGGCGGCGCCGCGGATTCGACGGTGTTCTGGTCGGTCATCTCCGCCACCACGCTCGCCTTCTTCGCCATGGTCGGCTTCGAGGACTCGGTGAACATGGCCGAGGAATGCAAGGACCCCTCCAAGATCTTCCCGAAAGTCCTGCTCGCGGGCCTCGTCATCACCGGCGTGATCTATGTTCTCGTCTCAATTTCGGCGATCACCCTCGTCTCGCCGGAGGATCTCGGCGAAGGCGAGACGCCGCTGTTGAAAGTCGTCTCGGCCGGCGCGCCCAGCTTTCCGCTCTGGATCTTCGGCTTCATCACCATGTTCGCGGTCGCCAATTCGGCCCTCATCAACATGCTGATGGCCAGCCGCCTCGTCTACGGCATGAGTCGCGAGCATGTCCTGCCGGCAGCGCTCGGCAAGGTGCATGCAACCCGCCGCTCGCCTTACATCGCCATCGGCTTCACCACGCTCCTCGCCTTCGGCCTCATCACCTTCGTCGGCGAGGTGCCGGCGCTCGGCGGCACGACGGCGCTGCTGCTCCTCTGCGTTTTCACCGTCGTCAACATCGCCGTCTTGGTGCTGCGCAAGGACCCGGTCGAGCACCAGCATTTCCGCACGCCGACCGTACTGCCGATCCTCGGCGCCCTCGCCTGCGCCTTCTTCGCCGGCCCCTGGACCGGCCGCGATCCCGTTCAGTACTCGATCGCCGGCATACTTCTGGCCATCGGCGTCGGCCTCTGGATCGTCACCGTCCTCGTCAACCGCGCCGTCGGCACCGGCCGCGATGCCGATCAGCCGGCCATGGTAAAAAGCGGTGCCCCCTAAACTAGAGCGCGGCTTCTACCGCAGCCCCCCAAGGAGCTCTTTCATAACTGGGGTTCCTGCGTTTGCCACGGTGGGCAAGGTCATACCCATCGCCGAGTGCAACCTGCCTGCGGAAGACATGCACGGCGATGTCCCGCGTCGCCTTCTTTCGGCCCATGGCATGCCCCCGGAGAAACAGCAGAGACGACCTTTAGATACCTAAAAACACTGGTCACCTCTTCACCTTCCGGGACGCAGTTCGCCATGACAGGATCGCCGAAGCCGCGGGCAACGGGGAGAGGGCTATGGACGACCTGGGCAACGCCGCAGCGACCGTCAAAGCATTGGACATCGGCGGCATGATTGCGGCGATCGCCGCTTTGGGCGTTGCCGCGCAGGGTCTTGTCGACTCCAGCAAGTTCTTCAACGGCGGTATCTCGCGTGCGGGCTTGGGCTTCATCAAGAAAGCCCTCGCGCCGTTCGAGCGCGGGCTGGAGATCGCCGCGGGGCCCAATCCATTTACGGCGATCGAGGCCAACTGGATCAATGGTGTCCAGAAGGACGAGCAGAAACAGGCCACGCTGAACCTGATCCGCTTAGGCCTTACCGGCACCACGGCCAGCCATCTGGCGACGGACATAGAAGCGGTTGACGGCACTCGCTTGCAGATGGTCGCCGAGAAGCTTGAGGCCGGTACGACGCTTGAGGAGGCCGACCTCGCCCTCCTCGCCCGCTTCGATTCCGTTGTTGATGTCCGCCTGTCGGCCGCCTACGAGCGCGCAGACCAGTACTACCGCAACAGCGCCAAGCTTGCCGCCGGTATTGTCTCGCTCTGTCTCTCGCTGATCGCCGTGACCGCCAGTCCCGGGATCACCGGCTATCATGGTTTTGAGGAAATGATGGTCGCGCTGCTGATCGGCCTGATCGCCGTGCCATTGGCGCCGGTCTCGAAGGATCTGACCTCGGCCGTTTCCACCGCGGTAAAGGCCCTCAAGCTCGGCAAGGCCTGAGCGATGACGCTTTTCATCAACTTCCGCGAAAAGCGGATCAGCGGCGGCACACGGTCAGTGCCGGAAATCTTCGAGGGAAACCCCGATGAAGGCTACCGACCGGTTCCGGCAAACCGTTTTGCCGAGCGCGTCGCAGGCAGGGATCTTTTGATCGCCACCCATGGCTTCGACAACACCTGGACGGACGGCGTCTTCGCCCTGTCCAGGCTCGAAGATGCGCTGAGGCCGTATTCCTTGCCGGCCAGCACGCTGTTCGCCGCCGTGCTCTGGCCGGGCGATTCCTACGCCTGGAAGCTCGGCTATCCCAGCGAACGCCGCACCGCTGTCACCTGCGGCAGAAATCTCGGCGTCTTCCTCAACATCCACGCCCGGACATCAGGCAGCCTCTCTTTCGCCAGCCACAGCCTCGGGGCCCGCTTGGTGCTGGAGGCCGGGCGGCATACCGTGCTGCCGATCCGTCTGATGTGTCTCATGGCGGCAGCCATCGAAAACACCTGCCTGTTCCAAGAATATAGCGATGTCGGGTCCAAGGCCGACGCGATCGCCGTGCTCTCGTCGCGCGAGGACCGGGTCCTGCGTTGGGCGTTTCCGGCCGGTAATCTGGTGTCGGCAGTGCTCAACCCGACGGCCAACCCGCTGTCGGCCGCGCTCGGCTATGCCGGACCACGCAATCCCATCGGCAAGACCACCAAATCCTATCCGATCGCACCGGCCGATCGATACGATCATGGCGATTATCTGCCGCCGAGTGGCCCGAAGGATCCGCTCGTTCCGCCGGGAGACTGGGACCGCCCTTCCCGCTTCCTGGCCAACGCTTTGCGCAATGCCAGCCAAGCCTGGCCGTGAAGGAACGGCTGCCTCGCCCGCTGCCGCATCTTTCGGGATGCGCAGCGGGCGAGCCGATCAGGCCGCGACGCGGTCGCCGGCAACGCCGGCTTTCGAGCCGACGACGTAGAAGCCGAGGCGGTCGGCCCCGGCGGTGATCTTCACCACCGACTCGTCCCGGACCTCGCCGAGCAGGATCTTCTCGGCCAGCGGGTCCTGCACCTCGCGCTGGATCACCCGCTTCAACGGCCGCGCGCCATAGGCGGGGTCGTAGCCGCGCTCGGCGAGCCAGGCGCGGGCGCCCTCGTCGAGGTCGATGACGATCTTGCGGTCGACCAGGAGCTTCTCCAGCCGCTTCAGCTGGATGTCGACGATCGCCCCCATCTCCGCCCGCTTGAGGCGGTGGAAAAGGATGGTCTCGTCGACGCGGTTGAGGAACTCCGGCCGGAAGGCCGAGCGCACCACCTGCATCACCTGCTCTCGCACGCTGTCGGTATCAACGTCATCCGGCAGGCTTGTGAGGTATTCCGCCCCGAGGTTCGACGTCATGATGATCAGCGTGTTGCGGAAATCGACCGTCCGCCCTTGCCCATCCGTCAGCCGCCCGTCGTCGAGCACCTGCAGGAGGACGTTGAACACGTCGGGATGCGCCTTCTCGATCTCGTCGAAGAGGACGACCTGGTAGGGCCGGCGGCGCACCGCTTCGGTCAGCGAGCCGCCCTCCTCGTAGCCGACATAGCCAGGAGGCGCCCCAATCAGCCGCGCGACCGAGTGCTTCTCCATGAACTCCGACATGTCGAGCCGCACCATCGCGGTCTCGTCGTCGAACATGAACTGCGCCAAGGCCTTGGTAAGCTCGGTCTTGCCGACGCCGGTGGGTCCGAGAAAGATGAACGAGCCTATCGGCCGGTTCGGATCCTGCAGCCCGGCGCGGGCCCGGCGCACGGCGCGCGACACGGCCTGCACCGCCTCGCCCTGGCCGACGACGCGGGTGCCGATGGCATCCTCCATCCGCAGGAGCTTGTCACGCTCGCCCTCCAGCATCCGGTCGACCGGAATGCCGGTCCAGCGCGAGACGACCTGGGCGATGTGATCGGGCGTCACCGTCTCCTCGACCATTGACGCGGTGCCGCCGATCTCATGCGCCTCGGCCTCGGCCACCTCGCGCTCGAGTTTCGGGATCTCGCCATAGGCGAGCTCGCCGGCGCGCTGGTACTCGCCCTGGCGCTGGGCATTGGCGAGTTCGTTGCGCGCCTCGTCGAGCCGCTTCTTCAAGTCGGCGGCAAGGCCGAGCTTTGACTTCTCCGCCTGCCAGGTCTGGGTGATCCGGTCGGACTCTTCTTCGAGGTTGGCAAGCTCTCCCTCGAGCCGCTCCAGCCGGTTGCGCGAGGCGTCGTCGTCCTCGCGCCGCAGCGCCTCGCGCTCGATCTTCAGCTGCATGACGCGCCGGTCGATCTCATCGAGAACCTCGGGCTTGGAATCCACCTGCATGCGCAGGCGCGCGGCGCCCTCGTCGATGAGGTCGATCGCCTTGTCCGGCAGGAAGCGGTCGGTGATGTAGCGGTTCGACAGCTGCGCGGCGGCGACCAAAGCCGAGTCGGAAATCCGCACCTTGTGGTGCTGCTCGTACTTCTCCTTCAGGCCGCGCAGGATCGAGATCGTGTCCTCGACCGTCGGCTCGGAGACGAAGACCGGCTGGAAGCGCCGGGCGAGCGCCGGGTCCTTCTCGACGTGCTTGCGGTACTCGTCGAGCGTCGTCGCGCCGACGCAGTGCAGCTCGCCGCGCGCCAGCGCCGGCTTCAGGAGGTTGGAGGCGTCCATCGCCCCGTCGCCCTTGCCCGCTCCGACCAGCGTGTGCATCTCGTCGATGAACAGGATGATGCCGCCGGCCGCCGAGGTCACCTCAGACAACACGGCCTTCAGCCGCTCCTCGAACTCACCGCGATACTTCGCCCCGGCGATGAGCGAGCCCATGTCGAGCGCCATCAGCTGCTTGTCGCGCAAGGATTCCGGCACGTCGCCGTTGACGATGCGCAGCGCGAGTCCCTCGGCGATCGCGGTCTTGCCGACGCCGGGTTCGCCGATCAGCACGGGATTGTTCTTGGTACGGCGCGACAGGACCTGGATGGTGCGGCGGATCTCGTCGTCGCGGCCGATCACCGGGTCGAGCTTGCCCTCGCGGGCGTCCTTGGTGAGGTCGCGGGCATATTTCTTCAGCGCGTCATAGCCTTGCTCGGCGGAAGCCGAGTCGGCGGTGCGACCTTTGCGCAGATCGTTGATCGCCTCGTTCAGGCCTGCCGCAGTCACGCCGGCCTTTTCAAGGATCGTCGCGGTCTTCGCCGACTTCTCGACGGCGAGCGCCAGAAGCAGCCGCTCAACGGTGACGTAGCTGTCGCCCGACTTCTTGGCGATCTCCTCGGCGGTCGCAAAGATCTTCGCCAGCGGCTGCGAGAGATACATCTGCCCGTTGCCGCCGGAGACCTTCGGCATGGCGGCCAGCGCCGCGTCCACCGCCAGCCGCACATCCGCCGCCCGTCCGCCGGCCTTCTCGATCAGGCCTGCTGCCATGCCCTCGCTGTCGTCGACCAGCACCTTCAGAAGATGCTCGGGCGTGAACTGCTGGTGGTCACGCGTCGTTGCGGCCGTCTGGGCAGCCTGGATGAAGCCGCGCACCCGCTCGGTGTATTTTTCCATGTCCATCGAAAAGTTCTCCTGTTGGCGCGGCACCCGTCCGGCATGGCGCGCAAGTGGAGGCTGGCTCCCGTCATCGGCGAGCCGTCCGCTGTGGAATATGGGGGCCGCCCGACGCGGCCGGAAGAGGAAGCGGCCTGCCGACCGGAAACAAAAACGGCGCCGGGAGTAACCCGGCGCCGTCCTGTATCTTCTAGTGAGTGCGTGTCCCGATCAACCGTTCGAGGCCATCAGGAAAGCCGGCAGATGATCACCGCCGTCGTCACCGCCGCCGGATGAATCATCATCGGGCTTCTTCTTCTTCGGCCGGCCCGGCTTGCGCTTGACCTTGGCCTCGCCCTCGACAGGCGCGGCGTCGGACACCGGTGCATCGACCTTCGCCGAAGCCGGCGCTGCAGCGGCTGGCGCCTCGGCGGGTGCCGCGACCGGCGCGGCCGGCGGCGTTACGGGCGTCTCGGCCTGCGGCGGCGTGGCGGCAGCCTGCGACGGCTCGTCCGCTATCGGCTGGGAGGTTTCGGGCTGGCCTGCATCCGACGCGCCGGCAACACCGGCCTCGTTCTCGCCAAGCCGTGCACGGCGCGGACGGCCGCGGCGGCGTGGCTCGCGCTCGGCGTTCTCGCCGTCATTGCGCGGCCTAAACTCCTCGGCCGGCGCATCGACGCGGGCCGTGTTCTCGCCGGTGGCGACGGCAGGCTGCTCATTCTGGACGCGGGGCTCGACGAAAGGCTGAGGACCGAGACCGCTCGGTGCCGGCCGGTTGTCGCTCCGAGCCTCGCGGCCTTCCCGGTGCTGACCGTTCTGGCCATCGCGGTTCTGGCCATCGCGGGCCTGATGGTCGCGCGCGAATTCCCGGTTTCCATCGCGGTTCTCGCGGTTGCCGTCGCGGTTGCCGCGGTTGCCGCTGTTGTCGCGGCTTCCGTTATTGTCGCGGTTGCCGTTGTTCTCACGGCTACCGTTGTTGTCGCGGTCACGGGCCTCGCGGTTGAATTCGCGGTTGCCGTCCCGGTTGCCATTGGCGTCCCGGTTGCCGTCGCGGTTCCGGTCGCGGGCGAACTCGCGGTTGCCGTCGCGCGGCTGGTTCTGGTCGCGGGCGTTCTGCTGGCCATTGCCCTGCTGGCGGTCCTGCTGGCCCTGCGGCGGCTGGCGGTCCTGGGCAGGCTGCTGGTTGCGGTCCTGCGCGTCGAAGCTGTCCTCGCCGCCCTCCTCGTCGTCGCCGTCGTATTCGGCTTCGTCCTGCTGCAGCTGGAACGTGCCTTGCGCCGCCGCGACGATGCGGCCGTAATGCTCGGCGTGCTGGAGATAGTTCTCGGCCATCACGCGGTCGCCGGATGCGGAAGCGTCGCGCGCCAGCGTCGAGTATTTCTCGGCGATGTGCTGCGCCGTGCCGCGAATCTTCACGTCGGGGCCATTCGACTCGTAGCTCCGCGAGAGCGGGTTCGGCCCCTTACGACCGCGTCCGCGCATGCGCTGCTTGTTCTGCTGCTGCTGCTGTCCTGGCCTCATGCTCTTCCTGTCTTTGGATATCCGGCCTTCAGGCCAGTGAGCCCCTTGCCGCGGGGTGCTTCGTCACGCTGGAGGAAGCGTCGCGGCACACGATCGGCTGCGTTCAGTCGCTGCCAGTATCGAGATTGATGTTTCGGTTAAGCCGATCGATTCCAAATCGACGGTATCACGGACGGCAGTCATGCCGTTTTCCGAGCGCCTGGCATCCCGACCGGTCCGGCGGACCGAGATACGCGGGGCGTTCCCCCTCGAATATTCCGTAACGCCTGCAAATCTAGTGGCTTCGCTGCGCAGCCACAAGCCTTATTTACTGGCGTCCGACTTAAAGCTTAACGTCTCCAACGGTTTTCCGCCCGATATCGACGCCGGGAGAGCACGGTCCCCGTCTCGCCGCGGCGCCTTCCCGAATCGTCGGTCAGGCGTGTCGGCGGAACCAGAGCGCTCGGGCTATGCCGCTGAGATCATCTGCCGATGCGGCGAGATCAAGGCCGCTTCGTTCGAATATCTGGCAGACATCGCTTGCCTGACCCTGACCGATCTCCATCAGCGCATCGCCGCCCGGGGCGAGAAGCTCTGCGGCCTGTGCGGCGATGGCACGATAGGCGTCGAGACCATCCGCCCCGCCATCCAGCGCGCGCATCGGGTCGTGCGCCCGCACCTCGCGCGACAGGTTGAGAATGTCGGCGCTGCGGATGTAGGGCGGGTTGGAGACGATAATGTCGATCGGCCCGCGGAGCGCCGAGAGGTAGTCGCCGACGAGGCCGAGGAAACGCCCGCCGACGCCGGCCGCTTCGGCATTCTGCCGCGCCGTCAGCACGGCGCCCGGCGAAAGATCGAGGGCCACGACCGCGAGTTCGGGATAGAGCGCGAGCAATGAAACGGCGATTGCCCCGCTGCCGGTCCCGACATCCACCAAAAGGCAGGTTCCTCGCGTCGCCAGCACCCGATCGATCGGCTGGCGGCAAAGGTCAACGAGGATCTCGGTGTCCGGCCGCGGCTCCAGCGTGTCCGGCGACAGCACGAAATCGTGCGCGTAGAACGCCCGCCGGCCGATGATGCGGTGGACCGGCTCGCCCGCAAGACGGCGCGCGACGAGGCGGTCGAGGAGCGCCTTTTGATCGGGGGAAGCGGCGTCGTTGCCGCGCAGGATCAGCCCGGCGGCATCCAGCCCGAAAGCAAACGACAGCAGCAGCCGGCTGTCCAGCTCGGCTTCCACTGTCGCCGGCGTCAACAGCCTGCGGGTGCGGGCGAGCAGCGCGGCGATCGTCTCGGGGGTCGACACGCCGGCCTAGCCCTCGTTGCCGACCGAGGCGAGGAGGCTGGCCTGGTGATCGGCCGTCAAGGCGTCGACGAGTTCGGAGAGCTCGCCCTCCATCACCTTGTCGAGCTTGTAGAGCGTCAGGTTGATGCGGTGATCGGTGACGCGGCCTTGCGGGAAATTATAGGTGCGGATGCGCTCGGAGCGGTCGCCCGAGCCAACCTGGCTGCGCCGGTTCTCGGAGCGCTCGTCGTCGGCGCGCTGGCGCTCCATGTCGAACAGCCGCGCGCGCAGGACCTGCATCGCCCGCGCCCGGTTCTGGTGCTGCGACTTCTCGGCCGAGACGACCATGATGCCGGTCGGAAGATGGGTGATGCGCACGGCCGAGTCTGTGGTGTTGACGTGCTGGCCGCCGGAGCCGGAGGCGCGCATGGTATCAATGCGGATGTCCTCGGCCTTGATGTCGATGTCGATGTCCTCCGCTTCCGGCAGGACGGCCACCGTCGCCGCCGAAGTGTGGATGCGCCCGCCCGACTCCGTTGCCGGCACCCGCTGCACGCGGTGGACACCGGACTCGAACTTCAGCCGCGAGAAGACGCCCCGGCCGTTGATCGAGGCGATGACTTCCTTGTAGCCGCCGACTTCGCCCTCGCTCGCGGAGAGAACGTCGACCTTCCAGCCATGGGTTTCGGCATAGCGCTGGTACATGCGGAACAGGTCACCGGCGAAGAGGCCCGCCTCGGAGCCGCCGGTGCCGGCGCGAATTTCGAGGATGGCGCTTTTCTCGTCGGCGGCGTCCTTCGGCAGCAGCAGCAGCTGGATTTCCTCCGACAGCGCCGCCTCCTGGTCGCGCAGGTCGGAAATCTCGGCCGAGGCAAGATCGCGCATCTCCCGGTCCGATGCCGGGTCGTCCATCATCGCCCGCATGTCCGCGAGATCTGCCTCGATCCGCCGGTAGCGGCCGATCGCGGCGACGATGCCCTCCATGCCGGCATATTCACTGGCAAGCGCGGCAAAGCTCTCGCGGTCGCCACCCTTGGCCATCTCGGCCTCTAGATAGGAAAAGCGGCGAACGATCTCGTTCATCGTGTCTGAAGGCAGAACTGCCATGTCGTCCCAAGCGTCGGTAAGAAAGGGGGCACGCGTGCCGGTCGGCCGCGCGCTCAACGTCCGTGCGAAGGCCCGCTAATAGGGGATCGCGTGCGCTTCGGCAAAGCTCGTCAGCAATTGCCGCATCGAGCCGCTGCGGTAGCGGTCGGCGATATGGGCGTCCATCACCGCCTGCAGCTTGGCCACTGGCAGCTCTAATAGCATCGCCTTAACCGGCCCGATGGCCGACGGCGTCATCGAGATCGAGCGGAAACCGAGGCCGATCAGCGCCATGGCCGACAGCGGCTTGCCGGCCATCTCGCCGCAGAGGGTGACCTGGACCGAATTGCGCCGGCCGGCGTCAAGAATGCTCTTCAGCGCCATGAGGAACGGCGGAGACAGGTCGTCGAACCGCCCCGCCATCCGCGCATTGCCGCGGTCGACGGCGGAGAAGAACTGGAAGAGGTCGTTCGAGCCGATCGAGACGAAGTCGACAAGTTGCATCAGCTCGTCGAGCTGGAACAGCAGCGAAGGCACCTCGATCATCGCGCCGATCTTCAGGCGTCGCGGCATGACATGGCCGAACTTGGTGAGATGCTTGAACTCGCGCGAGATGAGGTCGCGGGCCTGCCGCAGTTCGGCCAGCTCGGTGATCATCGGGAACATCACGCGCAGCTCGCGCCCGGCGGCAGCCTTCAGAAGCCCGCGCAGCTGGGTGCGCATCAGGCCCGGCCGGTCGAGCGCGAGGCGAATGGCGCGGTAGCCGAGCGCCGGGTTCTCCTCGGCCGACTGATGGAGGTAGGGCAGGATCTTGTCGCCGCCGATGTCGAGCGTGCGGAAGGTCACCGGCATCGAGCCGGCAGCGTCGAGGACGGCCGCGTAGAGACGCTCCTGCTCGCTCGCCTTCGGCATCGATGACGACACCATGAACTGCAGCTCGGTGCGGAACAGGCCGATGCCCGTCGCGCCGGAGGCGCTGAGCTGCGGCAGGTCGACCAGCAGGCCCGCATTCATCAGGAGGTGGATCTCCACCCCGTCCTTGCTCTCGGCGGGAACGTCGCGGAGGGCCCGGTACTGCTCCTGGCGCTTGGCTCGGAACTGCACCTTCTCGACAAACACGCCCTCGACCTCGGCGGTCGGGCGCAGGTGCACGCCGCCATCGTCGCCGTCGATGATGATGGCGTCGCCGTTCTCGGACATCGAGACGACGCCCTTGGCCTGGCCGACCACCGGCAGGCCGAGCGCGCGGGCGACGATCACGACATGGCTGGTGGCGGTGCCCTCTTCGAGGATCAGGCCGCGCAGCTGGTCGCGGCGATAGTCGAGCAGTTCCGCCGCGCCCATCGAGCGCGCGACGATGATCGCGTCCTTCGGCCCGTCCTCGCCGCCGGCGCCCTCCGCCCGGCCCATCAACTGGCGCAGCAGGCGGTTGGCGAGATCGTCGAAATCATGCAGCCGCTCGCGGATAAACGGGTCGGTCATGTGCATCATGCGCGCGCGCATGTCGCTCTGCACCTTCTCGACCGCGGCCTCGGCGGTCAGGCCGTTACGCACCGCCTCCTCCAGCCGGCGCACCCAGCCGCGATCGTGCGCGAACATGCGGTATGCCTCGAGCACCGCGCGGTGCTCGCCCTCGGCCGCGATGTCGCGCCGCGACAGCATGTCCTCGATCGATATCCGCAGGAACTGCAGCGCCTTTTCGAGGCGGGTGATCTCGGCGTCGGCATCCTCGTTGAAGAGGTTGGTCACCACCACGCGCGGCTCGTGCAGCACGACATGACCGAGCCCGATGCCCTCGGACAGCGCAACGCCGTTGAACGAGACCGGGCGCGACAGGTCGAGAACGACGCCCGGCCGCGACAGGCCGGCAAGGCTGCCGGCGGCGATCATCTCGGCGACGACCATCGCGACGGTCTCGAGCGCCTCGACCTCCTCCTCGCGATAGACCCGCTTGGCGCGGTTCTGCACATCGAGCACGCCCAGCGTCCGGCCGGCGCGCAGGATCGGCACGCCGAGGAAGGCGTTGAACGGCTCCTCGCCGGTCTCGGGCAAAAAGGTGAAGGCCGGGTGCTTCTGCGCTTCGGGCAGGTTCAGCGAGCGCGCGGTCGCGGCGATGGTGCCGACCAGCCCCTCTCCCAGCCGCAGCTGCGCAAGGTGCACGGAACCGGGATTGAGGCCCTCGGTGGCGTAGAGCTCAAGAACCGCGTCGGCGCGCAGCACGTAGAGCGAACAGACTTCCGCCACCATGTTCTGGGCAATCTGGCGGACGATTTCGTCAAGACGCGCCTGCGGCTCCAGGGGCTCGGCCATGAGCTCCCGGATCTTGCGCATGAGCACGCGTGGTCCTGACGAATCGCTTCTGATCAACGCCGTCTTCCAACTGCCGGTCCCGAGGAACCCGTCTTCCGGTCCGTTCGCCCGCCACCGACGCGCGCATTTCAGCGGGCGACACCCTTTCTCAGGGGTGGATCGCCCGGCTCAAGCTTTGTCGAGACCGTACACCGAATGCAAGCTCCGAACGGCAAGTTCGGAGAACTCGCCATCGATCAGGATGGAGATCTTGATCTCCGACGTCGTGATCGCACGGATGTTGATGCCGCGGTTCGCCAGCGCCTTGAAGGCGGTGGCGGCAACGCCGGTATGGCTGCGCATGCCGACGCCGATCACCGAGACCTTGGTGAGGCCGAGCTCGCTCTGGATCACGTCGAAGCGCATTTCGGGCTTCGCCTTCTCGAGGATCGCCGTCGCCTTCGGCAGGTCGCTCGCCGGGACCGTGAAGGTCATGTCGGTGCGGGTTCCGTCCTCGGAGATGTTCTGGACGATCATGTCGACGTTGACGCCGGCATCGGCCAGCGGCCCGAAGATCGCCGCGGCGACGCCCGGCTGGTCCTCGACCCGCCGCAGCGAAATCTGCGCTTCGTCCTTGGCATAGGCGATGCCGGTCACGACCTGCTGTTCCACGATTTCATCCTCGTCGCAAATGAGCGTTCCAGGCGGGTTCAAGACGTCGCCCATTCCCGGCGCGTGCGGGTCGTCGAAGGACGATCGCACGAACAGCCGGACCTTGTGCACCATGGCGAGCTCGACCGAGCGCACCTGCAGGACCTTGGCGCCGAGCGACGCCATTTCCAGCATTTCTTCAAACGAGATCTTCGCCATTCGCCGCGCCTTGGGCTCGATGCGCGGGTCAGTGGTGTAGACGCCGTCGACGTCGGTATAGATGTCGCAGCGGTCGGCCTTGATCGCCGCGGCGATCGCCACCGCCGAGGTGTCGGAGCCGCCGCGGCCGAGCGTCGCGATCCGGTTGTCCGGCGCGATGCCCTGGAAGCCGGCGATGACGGCGACCTGGCCCTCGTCGAAGCGGCGGACGAGTTCCGAGCCGTCGATGTCGAGAATGCGCGCCGCGCCATGCTGGCCGTCGGTCTTGATCGGCACCTGCCAGCCCATCCAGGAGCGGGCGTTGACGCCCATCGCCTGCAGCGCGATGGCGAGAAGCCCGGCCGTCACCTGCTCGCCCGACGCCACCACGGCATCGTATTCGCGGGCATCGTGCATGGCCGAGGCCTCGCGGCACCAGGCAACCAGTTCGTTGGTCTTGCCGGACATGGCCGACACTACGACGGCGACCTGATGCCCGGCATCCACCTCACGTTTCACGTGCTCCGCGACGTTGCGGATGCGGGGAATGTCGGCGACCGAAGTGCCGCCGAACTTGAGGACGAGACGCGCCATGGAGATGCTAGCCTGGACGGCGGACGGCAGAGATGTCCGCGGTGTGTCGATAGGACGCTTCCGGGAACGCCTTCCGAGCCCTCCCTGCAGCGGCCGGGAGTTAGCGGATATGCGCGGCGACTGCAAGAATAGGCGTCGCGGGCCCCTGCGCCGGCCACGCCTCAAGTCGCCACCAGAGGCATGGAATACGTCTGCAGACCGGCCGCGCGTATACGAACTGGAAGCCATTCCCGGCTTTTCCCGCCGATAGCGGCTCGACGGCAACCTGATGTTTCGTCAAGGCGGCTAGACTTACCGCCGACAACACGGACGCCTTGCCCATGAAACGCCCGCTCAAAGTGCAGATCATCGTCACGCCCGGCGGCGAGCGCATGGCCATTCTGCCAGAGGCGGAGCTGGACGCGCTGCTTGCCCTCGTCGACAACCCGGCGGATGGGCCGGCGTACGGGCCGGCGGACGGGCCGGCGGACGGGCCAACGGATGAGCCGGCCGGAGACGACTTCACCGCAGCACTCGCGAGCGAAATGGAAGAGGTCGTGCCGTCGGGCTTTCTCGACCGGCTGCTGTCCGGCGCCAACCCGATCAAGGTCTGGCGGGAATATCGCGGCCTGTCGATCATCGACCTCGCCGAAACCACCGCTGTCCCCGCGCCCCGTCTTCTCGATCTTGAAGCAGGCAGCGCGGCCGGCAGCCCCGCCGAGATCCACGCCATCGCCATCGCGCTGAAGCTCGCCGTCGACGACCTCGTCTGACGCTAAGCATCGGTTGCCGGCGACCGCCGGCGCTTGACTTTCGCCGCCGGGGGCGAACATGCGGGGGGACGACAAGCTGACGGGACCAAGACGATGAGCGACGCGCGGCAGACGACGATCGACGATGGCGAAGTCGAGCGCTTTTCCAGACTCGCCGCGGAATGGTGGAACCCGGCGGGCAAGTTCAAGCCGCTGCACAAGTTCAACCCCGTGCGCCTTTCCTATATCCGGGAACAGCTCGGTCTCAACTTCGGCGTCGACCTCGCCGCCTCCCGGCCGTTCGAAGGGCTCAGCGTTCTCGATATCGGCTGCGGCGGCGGGCTGATTTCCGAGCCGGTGGCGCGGCTCGGCGCCCGGGTCGTCGGCGCCGATGCCTCGGCGACCAACATCGAGGTGGCCCGCCTCCACGCCGCCCAGAGCGGCCTCGACATCGACTACCGCGCGACCACCGCCGAGGCGATCGCCGAAGCCGGCGAAAAGTTCGACGTCGTGCTTGCGCTCGAAGTCGTCGAGCACGTCTCCGACGTCCCCTACTTCCTGACCTCCTGTGCCGACATGGTGAAGCCCGGCGGGCTGCTCTTCGTCGCCACCATCAACCGGACCTTCAAGGCCATGGGCTTTGCGATCATCGGGGCGGAATACGTGCTGGGCTGGCTGCCGAAAGGCACGCACCAGTATTCCAAGCTCGTCCGTCCGGAGGAGATCCGCGCGCCCGTCGAGGCGGCGGGCCTGTCGATGATCGACGAGACAGGCATCGTCTACCACCCGCTCGCCGACGCCTGGCGCCCGTCGAAGGACATGGACGTCAACTACATGGTCCTCGCCCGCCGCGCCTAAGCGCCGGCCGTCTGCCCTTACCGGTCCAGCCGTGCCGTTTGGGGGCCGGATTGCACGCGGACGTGTGCGGCCTTACCCCCGCCGGGCACGCCCCCCGATTGCTTCGCCGGTCGCTCAAGTTTATACGCAAGGCGCAGACGGCATTCCGGTTGAGTCCGAGGATCTCTTGGCAATGGCAGCAGCACTGAAGCAGGCAGACACCAACGCGGGCAACGAGACGGTTCTCGCCTTCCCCTGCGCGACGGCTGCCCGCATCATCCCGTCGTTCGAGCCCAGCGCCGCCGAGCGCATCGACCTCGACCGGCTGCGCTGGCTGGCGCTGCGCAGCGTCATCGCGCCGCAGCCCGATCTCGAGCGGGCTTGCTTGCTTCTGTCCGGTGAGACCGACGTATCGCTCTCCCGCTATGCCAACGCCTTCTTCCACGGCCTCGCCAACAAGGGCCGCCGCCAGATGAGCTTCTACCGTCCCGGCGCGAAGTCCGTCGGCGAGGACGAGACCTGGCTGCTGCGGCTGGTGGCCGCGACCCGGCGGGGCGACGAGCCCGGCGCCCGCGCGCTGATCGCCTGGCGCGTGCAGCCCGAGGCGCAGCGCTGGATGCGATTCCTCTCGGCCGGCCTCGTGCGGATGCTCGACAGCGCCGAATAGAGCGCCGGCACTCTATTCTGCTACCACTTGACCCTGAATATCGGTGATCGCTTTCGCGGCAATTGCCGACGCACCTCGCCGCGACAACGCTGCGGTCAGAGCTGTCGGGGTGCCGGTACACCGCTCATCTCCGTCTAGTTTAGAATGATTCAAAAAAGGATTGCCAAAGGGAGATCGGCAGCCTAGTTTAGAATTATTCCACGACAAGGACCGGCTTGCCCGGTCACAAGGAGACACCCATGGGACTGACCGCCGCCAAGATCGAGCCGACTGCCAAGGAAGAGATCGTCCAGGGCCTGACGCAGGCGCTGGCTGAGACGTCCATCGAGACGATGAAGGCGCAGAACTTCCATTGGAACGTCACCGGCATGTCGTTTGGCCCGCTGCACGAGTTGTTCCAGAAGATCTACGAGGACCACTTCGAAGGCCAGGACCTCCTTGCCGAGCGCATCAAGCAGTTCGACGTGCACGCGGAAGGCCGTTACTCCGTCTACCTCGCCCGCAGCGCGGTGAAGGAGCATGACGGCCACGCCGACGCCAAGGAGATGATCGCCGCCCTCCTCGCCGACCAAGAGCAGATCTCCTCGACGCTCTCAGCTCTCTGCGAGATCGCCGATCAGCACGGCGACTGGGCGACCAACGACCTTTCGACCCAGCGCATCGAGGCGCACGACAAGTTCGCTTGGATGCTCCGCGCGCACCTGAAGTAGGCCACAAAATTTTCGTCAGAAATGCGAACGGCCCTGCCAGCAATGGTAGGGCCGTTTTCTTTAAAACGACCTGTCCGTCAGGCGCACTTTTGCGGGCATCGGCCAGGCGAGGCCGCGGCCGCGCCTTCCCGCAAGCTATTCGGCAGCGATCGCGGCTTACCGGATGGTCGCCCGGACATAATCGCCGCGCAAGACGACCGATGGCCTGGCGCCGACGGCGTTGGGCAGCGCGCTGTCGATCATCGCGGCCCTGGCTTCCACCGTGTAGCTGATCGCGGTATCGGCGGCGAAGCTGAGATAGCTATCCTGGCTGACGGCAGCGATCACCAGCGTTTCGTCCGCCTGCGTTCGATCGAAGCTCAGATGCGAACGAAGCGCCGCAGCCTTCAGCTGGACAGAACCGGCATGCCCTTCGAGCGTCACGTCGGCAGCCTTGTTGTCGAGCGCGATGGTCGCGAAGTCGCCGACGAGCTTCACCTGTGACGCCGCCTGCTCGATCGAGATCGAGACCTCCTTGCGGACGTTCCCCTTCAATTCGACTCGACAGGCAGCGGTATCAAGCCAGGAGGATGTGCTGGCATCGACGAACAGCGTCGTGTCCTTGACGGACATGCGGCTTTCGGTTCGGCAGTCCGTATCGGACCAGATCGAGGTCCAATGCGCGAACCACCCCGAGCGCTTGCCGCCGAGGGTGGCGGTAAAAGGCTCGCCCTCACGGGTGGTCAGGTCGATCGCACTCGCCTCGCCGGTGATGCGAATGGCGGTGACGGCCGAAAGGTCCAACGCCGGCCCCGTCGGCAACGCTTCGTCGGCTAGAGCAGACAGCGCCGGGGGCGATGCGGCGCAAAAGAGAAGAAAGGCGATCATCCGGCTATTCATAGGTCGGTTCCCATCATGGCTGTGACGTGATGGGAGTGGCCGACAAACGGACGCTCTGCGACCTCGATCGCGATGAAGGTCGATCCGGATCGCGATCGAGGGCCCATTGACGATGATCGTGTTCGAGGCCGGCCTCCTCAATTGGTCGAACTTCAACCGGGAATTTCGCGCGTCACCGGCGTCAGCCCAACAGCTTAGTGGACAGCGAAAACGCCTTAGCGTGCGCTAAACCGGTAGCCATGCCTGTCTACAGACGGAGCATGTGTCTGATGTGAGCGTCAGCCGACGTCTGCGTCATCCTCGCGGATCGGGCATTCCACCCCCTCCATCGCGCATTTGCGCCGGTACGACATTACCCAGAAGGCCGGATTGCGCGTCGCCTCGGCCAGCCGGCTCATCAGCGCCTCGATGAATTCCTTCTTCGCCTCGCCGCTGCCGTTGCGGGGAAACGCCTGCTTCTCTTCCTTGGTCATGGCGCAGCCGACGCAGCGGCCTTGGCGCTTGTACTTGCACACGTCGACGCAGGGGCTCGGCGCATCGGCCCAGAGGGCGAGATCGGTTGTGTCGGACATCACGGTTTCCTGTGGCGGCGCGGGGGTCAGGCGGCGCGGTCGAGCTTGTCGAGCGGACAGGGGGCGTCCTTGCGCTCGCATTTGCGCCGGTACATCCGCGTCCAGTAGGGCAACCGGCCGGCGCTCTCCAGACGCGCTGCGAGCTGCAGGAAAAAGGCCTGCTTCTTCGACTTCTTGCCGAGGCGCTTATACGCCTTCTTCTCCGGCTTGGTCATGGCGCAGCCGATGCAGCGGCCTTCGTCGCGGAACTTGCACACGTCGATGCACGGGGAAGGCGCGTCCGCCCAGGTCTTGGCCAATCGAGGTCTCCGGATGTTTCGTTGCGCGCCGGGCGGGCCGGGCGGTGGCGGGCGAGGCCCTGCCGCAGGTTCTTGCCGGGTGTCGCGAAGACGCCCGGCGCTCTCTCTTGCTGATCCAGCTCGTCCCTTGTGCGTCCGGAAGGACGCAGGGCGTTCTAGTTCTTGTCTTCCGGCAGCGGCGGCAGCGGCATCACCGCGATGCCCTCCTCCACCAGCCCTTTCACGTCCGGCAGGCTCGCCTCGCCAAAAATCTGGCGCTGCGGCGTCTCGCCATAGTGGATCCGGCGCGCCTCCTCGGCGAAGGCGGGGCCGACATCCTCGCCCTTGGCGCGCACCGCGCGGCCGATCTCGTGGAGCTTGGCGATCACCGCCGCCGCCTCGGCCTCGCTCGGGCCCTGACGGGTCGAAACCGCCGGCCGCATCAGGCTCTTCGACACCGCGGCGGAGCCGCAACTGGGGCATGAGACCAGACCGTCCGCCGTCTGCCGTTCGAAATCCTCGCTGGACCGGAACCAGCCGTCGAAGCCATGCCCCGCCGGCTCGCAGCGGAGCGCAAACTTGATCACTCGGCGGCCTCGGCGGCTGCAGCCGAACCTGCACCGGTCGGCGGCACTGCAAAGTCACGCGCGTTCTTGAGGTTCGGCACCTTGCGGCGGGTGGCGGCGACGAGCGCGGTGTCGATCTCGGCGAGCGCGATGCCGGGCTCCGCCCCGTCGACCTCGGCGATCACCTTGCCCCAGGGGTCGATGATGATCGAATGGCCATAGGTCTCTCGGCCGTCCTCGTGCACCCCGCCTTGCGCGGCGGCGATCATGAAGGCGCCATTCTCGATCGCCCGGGCGCGCAGCAGCACGTGCCAGTGCGCCTCGCCGGTCTGGCGGGTGAAGGCGGCGGGCGCGGTCAGCACCTCGGCGCCGGCCAAGGCTTCGGCGCGGAACAGCTGGGGGAAGCGCATGTCGTAGCAGACGCCAAAACCGATCCGCACCGGGCCGCCCTCGAGCGCGAGGTCGGCGACCCCTGCAGCCGCACCCGGCCGGTAGGTCGCCGATTCCCGCCAGCTCTCGCCATTGTCGAGATCGACGTCGAACATGTGGATCTTATCATAGGTGGTGAGGCGCTTTCCGTCCGGCCCGAACAGGAACGCACGGTTGGCGATCATCCCGTCCTCGACCGCGACGGCGACCGAGCCAACATGGATGAACACGCTATGCTTGCGCGCAAGATCCGCGGCGGTGCGCACGATCACGTCGTCCGCCTCGCTCTTCAACTCAGCATCGAGTCTCGTGCGGTCGCGCTGCACCATGCCGGTCATCTCCGGCGTCTGCAGATAGGTGGCGCCCTTGGCGACGGCGTCGGCCACCATCGCGGCCATCACCTCGGCATTGGCTTTGGGGTCGACGCCCGAGCGCATCTGCAGGACGGCGGCGGTAAACTTGGTCATGGGAAATCCTGCAGGGGGCGAAAGGCGATGCGGCCGGTGGGAAGCCGGCCCGTGGCTAGGCCGCGAAAAACGAGGATGCCGCTCAGGCCGCCAGCATCGGGTCGAGCTTGCCGCCGCGGTCGAGCGCGAAGAGGTCGTCGCAGCCGCCGACATGGGTGTCGCCGATGAAGATCTGCGGGAAGGTCGTGCCACCGTTCGCCCGGGCCAGCATCTCCCGGCGGATCTCGGGCTCGTGCGTCGCATCCTTCTCGTCGAAGGCGACGCCCTTCTCGGTCAGCAACTGCTTGGCGCGGGCACAGTAGCCGCAGAACTGGCGCGTGTAGATGGTGACGTCGGGCATGGCTGCGTCCTGGTGAAAAGGTTGAGAGTTCAGATATGGACGGCACCCTCTCCGACCGCAACCCTTGCGAACGTCAACACGTCGACATCCCGCGCGCCGGCGCGCTTCAGCGCCCGCGTCGCGCTGGCGACGGTGGCGCCGGTGGTGAAAACGTCGTCGATCAGCAGCACGCGCCGCCCGGCCACGAGCGGCTTGCAGCGCCCGGGCACGGCAAAGGCGGCGCGCACGTTCGCCTCACGCTGGGCGCGCCCGAGCCCGACTTGGCTGCGCGTCGCCTTGACGCGGACCAGCACCCTCGGCTGGTAGCGGAGGACGTGGCCGCGCCCGGCCTCCAGCCGCACCAGCTGGCGGGCCAGCTCGGCCGCCTGGTTGAAGCGACGCCGCCACAGCCGTGACGCATGCAGCGGCACGGGCACCACGAGATCGGCCGCGTCGAGGAGTTCGCGGCCGGCCCGCGCCATCCAGGCGGCCATCAGCAGCGTGAGATCGATGCGGTCGCCGTATTTCAGCGACGCCACCAGCCGTGCCGCCAGCCCATCATAGAGTGCGGCCGCCCGCAGCCGCGCGAAGGGCGGCGGGTCGGCGATCGCCTCGGGCGACACGAGGCTGCCGCCGATGTCGCCGGCAAACCCCGCCTCGAAGGCGAAGGGCGTGCCGAGCACCGCGCAGAAAGGCGACTCGATGAAAGCGACGCCCGCCCAGCAGCCGGCACAAAGGGCATGCGCTTGCCCGATGGCCGTCTGGCAGCCGGCACAGACCGGCGGAAACAGCAGCTGGCCCAGTGCCGCCGCCAGCCAGCTGGCCCCGCTCTGCCGCATGCCGCTCCCCGCCCTCCAAGTTGGAGACGCCCTTTGCCGGGCATCCTCTGCTTGAGCTCGATGCAAGAAGCTTGACGTTACGCCGTGCGTCATCAGCTACAAGCCGGCGTCGACCTCGAAATTGGAAGCTGGATGAACACCCCTCTTTTCGACCGTGCTCTGCTCGACCGCCGCCGGCGCCGTGTGGCGCTCGACCCGAAGGCTGCCGAGGCCCGCTTCCTCTTGCGCGCGGTCGCCGCCGAGCTCGCTGAGCGGCTGTCGCTGGTCGAGCGCCGGTTTCCGCTCGCCGTCGACCTTGCCGGCCATTCCGGCGAGATGGCGGGCCTCCTCGCTGCCGGCGGCCAGGTCGACACCGTCGTGCGGGTCGAGCGCGATGCGGCACTGCTCGGCGGCACTGGCCTGTCGGTCGTCGCCGACGAAGAGGCGTTGCCGCTCGCAGAGAATGCCGTCGACCTCGTCGTTTCCGCGCTGTCGCTGCATCTCACCAACGATACGCCAGGCACCCTCGTCCAGATCAAACGCTGCCTGAAGCCGGACGGGCTGTTCCTGGCGGCGCTTCTCGGCGGCGAAACGCTGAGCGAACTGCGCGCCGCTCTGCTTGCGGCGGAGGCGGAGATCGTCGGCGGCGTCTCGCCGCGCGTCGCCCCCTTCGTCGACATCCGCGACGCCGGCGCGCTGCTGCAGCGGGCGGGCCTCGCGCTGCCGGTCACCGACCAGGACCGGCTGACGGTGCGCTATGCCTCGATGTTCGAGCTGATGCGTGATCTGAGGGCCATGGGCATGGCGAACATGCTGACCGAACGCAGCCGCGTGCCGAGCCGGCGCCGGCTGTTCCTGCGCGCCGCGGAAATCTACGCCGACCGCTATTCGGATCCGGACGGGCGGGTGCGGGCGACTTTTGACATCGTCTATCTCTCGGGCTGGAAACCGCACGACAGCCAGCAGAAGCCGCTGAAGCCGGGCAGCGCGAAGGCGAGCCTCAGCGCGGTGCTGAACGATCGGTCGGGCAAGCTCTGAGCACCGGCCGCTTGGCGGGAGACGAACGCCCCCTCTTATCGCGGACAGAGGAACCGCAACGAGGCCACCCGACTGTTCGTCGCCAGAAAGACAGACGCTAAAAGTCGAGGCTATCCAGGATCCCGTCGACCGGACGGGCCTGTCGCTATGCCAGCTTTATTTCGCCAGGGCGTTCGCGACGTTCTGGAAGATGGTCTGGAGGTTGCTGCCGATCTGCGAGACGAAGGCAACGATCGCGAGGCCGATGAGGCCGGCGATCAGCGCGTATTCGATCGCCGTCGCACCCGCGGTATCATCGATGAAGCTGCGGCAGCGCGACATCAGCCGCGCCGTCAGCGAGGAGGGTCTGCCGTTCAGCATGCGCCGCGCTGCGTGCCATCGGGGAACAGTAGGCAAGGGCCGGCCTTGCCATCCCACAGAACGCTGCGGCTCTCGACATAGGTGTTCTTGCCGGCATGTCCGGCCGAACCGGTGACCGTCGGATCCAGCGCCTGGCCGCGCTCGGCGACGCTGATCTTCGCGTGGCGGTCTGCGGCGGGCACGACGATCAACGCCAATGCTGCGGCGATCGAGCCGAACAGCAAGGTGGCACGAAAGAGACCGGTGCGGGCCTCGGCGAGGGCGCCGGCATTACCCGTTTTCGGCTGGCCGCTGTCTTTCATGGTCACCCCCCGGATGTCGGCGGCGCCCGGCGAGGACGCGGCGCTTTTGCAACACTCTGGGATTGTGACGGAAAGCCGTGAAAAATCGCTTAAGGCCGCCGCTGGTCCTTCAGCAAAGGTTAGGGTCTGGGGCAGACTTCCCCAGCGGCAGTTTTTCTCAGATGAGGTCGATGAGAAACGGGATCAGCGGCGCGTCGGCCGGGGGCATGGGATAGTCGCGCAGATCCTTCGGCCGGACCCATTTCAGCCGCTGCCCCTCGCGCGGCTGGGCAATGCCCTCATAGCGGCGGCAGACGTAAAGCGGCATCAAAAGGTGGAAGTCGGGGTAGAGATGGCTGGCAAAGGTCAGCGGCGCGAGGCAGGCGGCTTGCGTGGTGACGCCGATCTCCTCCTGGAGTTCGCGGATCAGAGTCTCCTCGGGCGTCTCGCCGGCCTCCACCTTGCCGCCCGGAAACTCCCATAGCCCCGCCAGCGACTTGCCTTCCGGCCGCTCGGCGATCAGCACCCGTCGGTCGGCATCGATCAGCGCGCATGCGGCAACGAGGAGGATGGTCTTTGCAGGCATGATGGTTTCCTCAACGTTTGCCCCCGCCGGAGGCGGAGAAGCCGCGGACGGACCGTCCGGGCGGGTCACCAGCAGGCCGCGTCGTCAGGCCGGCGGCGAGCGGTAGATGTAGCGATAGGCCTCGACGAAACCGAGATTGCGGTAGAGCGCGAGGCCCGCGGTGTTCTCCGCCTCGACCTGCAGCCAGCCGGTGCGTGCCCCCTTGTGCAAGGTGTGGCGCAGCGCAGAGGCCACGATGTCGCGCCCAATGCCCCTCTGGCGACTGCCCTCGGCCACGGCGACGTCGAGCACGCCCGCAAGGTCGTTGTCGTGGATCGCCAGCGCCACGGCGATGGCCTTTCCCGCTTCCTCCTGCACGAACAAGCCGGCGGGTGGGCGGATCGATTCCAGGATCTCGGTCAGGCCCTGGCGCATGTCGTCGGAGCGGTCGTGCACGGCAAGGCTCGCAGTCACGTAGCGTCCGAGGTCCTTGGTCGGGATCCGGTCGATGGCGCTCGACAGGTCAAGCGCGGCGAGGTCGGCGGTGAAGACGATGGATTCGGCGAAGCGTGACCAGCCGGCGCGGTCGAGATGCTCGATCAGAGGCGTCGGCGCCAGCGGCGACTGGCGGAACACCAGCGGCCGGCCGGCCGCGGCGAAGCGTTCGGCTGCCCGCTCGATCCGGCCCTCGATGTCGGAATGGTCGGACGGGTCGAGCGGATTGACCGAGTTCAGCCGCTTGGCCGGAAAGCTCTTGGTCAGCCGCACCGCCCAAGTGCCGTCATAAACGGTCGAGGTGGCGGGCCAAGCCCGGAAGCCGGCAGCTTCCAGCCGGCGGACGACGGCGAGGCGCTTCATGAACTCAGCTTCGATAGTCGCCATTGATCTCGACATATTCCTTCGTGAGATCGCAGGTATAGACCGTCCAGCGCCCGGCGCCGAGCCCGAGCTCGACCCGGATCGGCACTTCCGGCCGCTTCATCACCGCCGCCGCAGCCGCCTCGCTGTAGTCGGGATCGCGCTCGCCGTTCACCGCAACGCGCACCGCGCCGAAGGAGATCGTCAGGAGGTCGCGGTCGGCCGGCTCGCCGGCCTTGCCGACGGCCATCACGACGCGGCCCCAGTTGGCGTCCTCGCCGGCGACCGCCGTCTTCACCAGCGGCGAGTTGGCGATCGACAGCGCGATGCGCTTGGCGGAGGTGTCGCTGACCGCTCCCTCGACCGTCACCTGAATTTCGTGCCGGGCGCCCTCGCCGTCGCGCGCCACCTGGCGGGCGAGGTCGAGCAGCATGTCGGCGAGCGCCAGCTTGAAGTCGGAAAGGCGCGGGTCGGCGCCGTCGGTGATCTCCGGGCAACCGCGGGCGCCGGCCGCGCCGGTCGACAGCAGCAGCAGCGTGTCGGAGGTCGAGGTGTCGCTGTCGACGGTGACCGAGTTGAAGCTCGGCTCTACGGCGGCCGACAGCATCGCCTGCAGCGCCATGGAGGAGATCGCCGCGTCGGTGGCGAGGAAGGAGAGCATCGTCGCCATATCCGGCGCGATCATGCCGGCACCCTTGGCGATGCCGTTCAAGGTAACCGCCACGCCATCGATCTCGACCGTGCGGGTGGCGACCTTGGCATAGGTGTCGGTGGTCATGATCGCGTCGGCGGCGTCGCGCCAGCGGTCGCCGGTCGCCTCGCCAGCGAGGCCTTCCAGGAGGTGCGCGAACTTGCCGGCATCGAGCGGCTCGCCGATGACGCCCGTCGAGGCGAGGAAGACCTCGCCGGTCTTGCAGCCGACCGCCTCGGCGGCGGCAACCGCGGTCATCGCTGTGGTCTCGCGGCCCTTGCGACCGGTGAAGGCGTTGGCATTGCCGGAATTTACGACGATCGCGCGGACGCTCCCGCCCTTCAGGCTGTCACGGCAGAAGTCGACCGGCGCCGACGGACACTTCGACTTGGTGAACACGCCGGCAATGCCGCCGGGCGCGTCGAGCACCATCAGGAGCACGTCGGTGCGGCCCTTGTACTTGATGCCGGCGGCGCCGGTGGCGATGCGCAGGCCCTCGATCATTGGCATGTCGGGCGTGGCCGTGGGGGCCAGCGGGGAGACGCTCACGCTCATGGTCGTTCCTTCTCGGGAAGCCTACTGGAGATCGCGCTGTCGCCGGCCGTCCGGCCTGCGGACCGGCGGAAGAGAGCGGGCATCGCCCTCTTCCGCCGACATTCGTTGTTTCGTCTTACTGGGCCGGCGCGGGCGCCGTAGCAGGGGCATCGCCCTCGGCCGGGGCCGTCTCCGCCGGAGCGCCCTCAGCCGGCGCTGCCTCACCGCCGGCCGGTGCGCCGTTGGCGATCGACTTCTCCATCGCCTCGACCTGCGTCTTCACCTTCGGGTCGACATACTCGACCTTCAGGTCGTCGCGGGCCTTCTGGACGATGGCCATGTACTTCTCGCGCATCAGCACCTGGCGAACCTGGTCCTTGACGTCGTCGAAGCTCGGCTGCGGCTGCGGCCGCTTCTCGGTCACCTGAATGACGTGCCAGCCGAACTGGGTCTCGATTGGCGCCTCGGTATACTTGCCGACCTCGAGCGCATAGGCAGCCTTCTCGAAAGGCGGCACCATCTGGCCGGGACCAAAGAAGCCGAGATCGCCGCCCTCGGGACCGGACGGGCCGGCCGATTTCGACGCCGCCAGCGTCATGAAGTCGGCGCCGGCGTCGAGTTCCTTGATCACCGCCTCAGCCTCTTCCTTGGTCTTCACCAGGATGTGGCGGGCATGGACTTCCTCGACCGGCTTCAGCTTCGCGAGCTCGGCGTCGTAGCGTGCCTTCAGCTCCTCATCCTTGATGCCGTCGACGCCCTGCTTCTGGAAATAGGCGTTGTGCAGCGCCCGCTCGCGCAGAAAGGCGATGCGCGCCTGCACCACCGGGTCCTTCTCGATGTCGGTCTTCTCGGCTTCCTGGGCGAGTGACTTGATGTCGATCAGGGCGGACAGCACGGCCAGCTTGCGCTGCTCGGGCGGCAGCTTCTCGAACTGCTCGCCGAGGTCGCCGGCGGCGAGCGTCAGGTCGCCCTCGGTAATCGACTGGGTGCCCACCTTGGCCACGACGTCGGTGTCGGCGGCGCTGGCCGGGAGGGCCATGCCCGCCAGCGACAGGCTGGTCGCGGCAAGAAGAAGCGTGATGATACGGGTCATAAAGTCAGTTCCTCGGATTTCTCGGGCGACACGGATGCCGGCCTCTCGGCGCGGGCCGCTCTTTGAACGCGTGGTTGGAAGTCCTTGCTTTGCGGTCTTTTGAAGGCCGCACGGCGCCGGCAGGCGGCGTTGACATCGCTTTGCCCCCCTCTTATCTCTCTCGCGTCATCAAAGTCCAGCCGCAGGTCCCGACACGCGACGCCGATGACGGGAAACGGCAGCATGCTCACGCGATGTGTAACTCTTTGATCCCTAACGTTTAATCCGTTCGGATCGGCTGGGATCGGGATAGCGGCGCACGGCCTCTTCGGCCGAGACCGGATCGCCCTGGACCCGTCGGCAGACAATGAAGACGTCAGGTCGCACCGCTTAATCTTTGGAAAGTCCTGATCATGGTCAGTTTCGGCGGCTTAGCCCGCAAGTTGCTTGGTTCGTCGAACGACCGCGTCGTGCGCAAGTTCGATTCCTTCGTGCGCGAGATCAATGCTCTGGAGCCCTCGCTGGTCTCCCTCAGCGACGATGAGCTGCGCGGCCGCACTGCGACCTTCAAGGCCGAGATCGCCGCCGGCAGGCCGGTAGACGATCTTCTGGTGCCGGCCTTCGCGACCGTGCGCGAAGCCGCCAAACGCGCCCTCGGCATGCGGCATTTTGACGTGCAGATGATCGGCGGCATGGTGTTGAACCGCAAGTCGATCGCCGAAATGCGCACCGGCGAGGGCAAGACCCTCGTCGCGACGCTTCCGGTCTACCTCAATGCGCTCGCCGGCAAGGGCGCGCACGTCGTGACCGTCAACGACTACCTCGCCACGCGCGACGCCGAGTGGATGGCCAAGGTCTACCGCTTCCTCGGCCTTTCCGTCGGCATCATCACGCACGGCCTCAGCGACGACGAGCGCCGCGCGGCCTATGCCTGCGACATCACCTACGCCACCAATAATGAGCTCGGCTTCGACTATCTCCGCGACAACATGAAGTATGACCGCGGCCAGATGGTGCAGCGCGGCCACCACTTCGCCATCGTCGACGAAGTCGACTCGATCCTGATCGACGAGGCGCGCACGCCGCTGATCATCTCCGGCCCGCTCGACGACCGCTCGGACCTCTACAAGACCATCGACACCTTCATCCCGCAGCTCGGCAAGGAAGACTACGAGCTCGACGAGAAGCAGCGCCAGGTCGCCTTCACCGAGGACGGCACCGAGAAGCTCGAGCGCCTCCTGGAGTCCGCCGGCCAGCTGGTCGGCACCTCGCTCTACGACATCGAGAACGTGGCGATCGTCCACCACGTCAACAATGCGCTGAAAGCGCATACGCTGTTCCAGCGCGACAAGGACTACATCGTCCGCAACGACGAGATCGTCATCATCGACGAGTTCACCGGCCGCATGATGCCGGGCCGCCGCTTTTCCGAGGGCCTGCACCAGGCGCTCGAGGCGAAGGAAGGTGTCACCGTCCAGCCCGAGAACCAGACGCTGGCCTCGATCACCTTCCAGAACTATTTCCGCATGTACGGCAAGCTCGCCGGCATGACCGGCACGGCGTCGACGGAAGCGGCTGAGTTCGGCGACATCTACGGCCTCGACGTCCTGGAGATCCCGACCAACCTTCCCGTCAGCCGCATCGACGAGGACGACGAGGTCTACCGCACCGCCGAGGAGAAGTTCCGGGCGATCGCCAAGGAGGTCGCCGAGGCCTCCAGCCGCGGCCAGCCGACCCTTGTCGGCACGACGTCGATCGAGAAGTCCGAGCTGCTCGCCGAGCGCCTGCGCGAGAGCGGCCTGAAGGACTTTCAGGTGCTGAACGCCCGCTATCACGAGCAGGAAGCGTACATCGTCTCCCAGGCCGGCGTGCCGGGCGCGGTGACCATCGCCACCAACATGGCCGGCCGCGGCACCGACATCCAGCTCGGCGGCAATGCCGACATGCGCATCGAGCACGAGCTGAAGGACATGCCGGAAGGTCCCGAGCGCGACGCCGCCGAGGCCGCGATCAAGACCGACATCAAGCGCCTGAAGGAAATCGCGCTCAAGGCCGGCGGTCTCTACGTCCTCGCCACCGAGCGGCACGAGAGCCGGCGAATCGACAACCAGCTGCGCGGCCGCTCCGGCCGCCAGGGCGATCCCGGCCGCTCGAAATTCTTCCTGTCGCTGCAGGACGATCTGATGCGGATCTTCGGCTCCGAGCGCATGGACACCATGCTCACGCGCCTCGGCCTGAAGGAGGACGAGGCGATCGTCCACCCGTGGATCAACAAGGCACTGGAGAAGGCGCAGAAGAAGGTCGAAGCCCGCAACTTCGACATCCGCAAGAATCTTTTGAAGTACGACGACGTGATGAACGACCAGCGCCGGGTCATCTTCGACCAGCGCCTTGAGCTGATGGATTCGAGCGACCTGTCCGAGACCATTTCGGACATGCGCATGGCCACCATCGACATGATCGTCAGCCGCCGCATTCCAGAACGGGCCTATGCCGAGCAGTGGCAGACCGCCGAGCTCCGCGAGGACGCGCTTGAGCTGTTGAACCTCGACCTGCCCATCCAGGCTTGGGCGGACGAAGAAGGCATCGACGAGGAGGTGATCCGCGAGCGCATCATCGCCGCTTCGGACGCCGCCTATGCCGAGAAGCGCGAGCGCTTCGGCCCGGAGATGATGACCTATGTCGAGCGCTCCGTGGTCCTCCAGACCATCGACGCATTGTGGCGCGAGCATCTCGTCAACCTCGACCACCTGCGCTCGGTCGTCGGCTTCCGCGGCTATGCGCAGCGCGATCCGCTGAACGAGTACAAGTCGGAGGGCTTCGAGCTGTTCGAGACCATGCTCGGACACCTGCGCGAGCGCACGACCTCACAGTTGATGCGCGTCGAGATCGTCCGGCAGGACGAGCAGCCGCAGGACGACATCCTGCAGCTCGCCGAGGGCCACCACATTGACGCCGATACGGGCATCGACGAGTTCGCTCCGCCGACCGACAGCGTGACCGCCGGCGAGCCCGGCACCGAGGATGCGAGCCTCTGGGGCACCGTCGGCCGCAACGAGCCCTGCCCTTGCGGCTCGGGCAAGAAGTTCAAGCACTGCCACGGCGCCTACGCCTGACAGCAAAGAGGCGGTCGCTCGGCGACCGCCTCTTCCAGCCGGAGCGGGCCCGCCCGCCGCGCCCCCAGCAATGCTTCTACAGGATCGCCTTGACGTCATCGGGCGACCGGCAGAGCCGCACACCCCTCTCCGTCACCACGATCGGCCGGTTGATCAGGATCGGATGCTCGATCATCTGGTCGAGGATTTCCTCGTCGTCGAGCGCGGGATCGTCGAGGCCGAGCTCGGCATAGGGCGTGCCCTTCTTGCGCAGCAAATCACGCGGCTTCAGTCCCATGACGTCGAGCAGTTCGATCAGCGTCTCGCGGCTCGGCGGCGTCTTCAGATATTCGATGATTTCCGGCGTCGCGCCTGCGGCCTCGATGGCGTCGAGCGCCGCCTGCGAAGTCTGGCAGTCGGGATTGTGATAGATCGTCACAGCCATGCATGTCTCCAAATGATTGCGGCGGGCGCCGCGGTTGTGCGAGAGAGTTTCAGGAATCACCGGGTCAAGCCAGCCGAAATCGGCGGGTGCGGTACCCCGACCAGAATGCTTGCCGGCTCCGTTGCCGGGCGGACGAGAGAGATCCCATGAAACGCCTTGCCGTTGCAGCCTTCGCCTTGCTGTTGCCGATCGCGGCCCTCGCCGAGCCCGTCGCCGGCCAAGCCGTGCAAGGCGACATCGCCATTTCCGGCGGCTTCACCCGCGCCATGCTGCCGAACCAGCCGGTCGGCGGCGGCTATCTCACCATCCGCAATGCGGGTGCCGCCGACCGCCTGCTCGGCGTGGCGACCCCGCTTGCCCAGAAGGGCGAACTGCATGAGATGTCGATGAAGGGCGAGGTGATGTCGATGCGCCCTCTGCCAGACGGCGTCGATCTGCCCGCGAACAGCACCGTCGCGCTGAAGCCGGGCGGCTTGCACATGATGTTCACCGGCGTCACCACGCCGTTCAAGGCCGGCGACACGGTGCCGGTGACGCTCAGCTTCGAGAAGGCGGGAAAGGTCGAGGTCGTCCTGCCGGTGCTCGGCGTCGGCCAGTCGCCGGAAGCTAGCACCGCGGAGGGGGATGCAATGCCGGGCATGGGCCACATGCCGGGCATGAACCACTAAGGTTCGGAAGTTCCGAAGCAAGGGGCGACATCTTTTGTCGCCTCTCCGAGAAGCGCTGTCACTCACGCCACTGCGCGACGATCATGATCGGCGCGGTATTGTGGCGCTCAGTAGCGCAAGCTGCCTTCGTGGTGCGACCAGCTTGTCGGACGCGGCGCCCGCATCATAACCAGCCTGCGCCTTGCCCCGGTAATATCGCTGATTACTTCCGGCCTAGCATGCCGTCGAACACCGTTGCCTTACGCACCTCGATCGGCTTGCCCAGCCGGTCGTAGCCCTCGCGGCGGTGCTGTTCGTTGGCGTAGGCGTCGGCGGTGATCGGCGAGCCGGTCTTATAGCTGAAGGTGGAGACCGGCGCGAAGTCGGTCGGCTTCATCAAGGCGACCAGCTTGTCTTCCTCGGCCTGGTCGGCAATCCGCTTGGCGGCAACCTCTGCCGTCTCCGTCACCACCGGGCACTTGCCGGCGGCGTCGAGCTTCTGCCCGTCCTCGAGCTTCGGGTCGAAGACGTAGCGCTTCTCGCAGACTCCGACGTCCGGCACCTTCTTGGTCAGCTCGAAGCGGTCCGAGCCTTCCTTCAGCATCTTCCAGAAGGCGTAGTGCTCGGACTGCCGGTGGCGGGCCATGTTCTTCGGCGTCATCCGGAACGGATAGGCCTGGATCTGGAACGAGCGCTGGCCGCCGGCGAAGCTGTCGCGGGCCAGCGCATAGAGTTCCTCCACCTGCCAGTCGTCCATGGCGTAGCAGCCGGACGAATTGCAGGAGCCATGGATCATCAGGTTCTGGCCGGTGCTGCCATTGGCGCGGTCGTACTGGTTGGGATAGCCGATGTTGACGGCCAGATGGTGCTGCGAGCCGGGGTTCAGGCTGCCCTGGGTAACGGTGTAGAAGCCCTCGGGCGCCTGGCGGTCACCCTCGACGCGCTTCGGCCCGAGCTTGCCGGACCAGGCGCAGATCGCATAGGTTTTCAGGAGTTCGTACTGGCCGCTGGTCTTCTGCTTCCAGACCTCGAGCTGCGACTCTTCCTTGTAAAGCCGCACCAGGATCGGCGACTTCACGCCCATGTCCTTGAGCTTCATCTCCTTGACGAGGGCAGCGGGAACCGGCGCATCCGGGCCCATGAGGTCACCGAGATCGGCGCCCGGTTGGCAAGCCGACATCACCATCATGCTGGCCGCAAGTACCGCTGCGGTCACCAGGCGTCTGACGAGCATCCCCGTACCCTCTTTGAGCAGGGACCACTCCCTGCGCCCGATCTTCCGGCGAACCGGCCCCCGATCGGCATCTGGCGTCCCTGCCCCGGCCAGCGCTCGGGTTAAGGACAAGTTATCTCTTTTTGGCCTTGCCGGCTTAACAGGCGGTTAAGACCTTGGCGCCCTGCCGCGCGCCCGCGCGAAAAACGACGCGACGGCTGGGAATTCTCGGTGACTTCACCACAAAACCGCGAGGGCGGCCGTGGCGAAAAAGCCACGGCCGCCCTCGATAGTGAATGCCATGCCGCAGAACGCGGAAGAAAGCTACAGATTGCGGCCGATCGACAGGAACTTTTCGCGCCGCTGCCGCCGAACGGTCTCGCCGTCGAGCACCGTCAGTTCAGCCAGCGCCGCGCGCACCCGGTCGGCTGCGAGGTCGATCGCCTCGTCGTTCTGGCGATGGGCGCCGCCGAGCGGCTCCGGCACGATCTCGTCGATGACGCCAAAACCCTTGAGGTCCTGCGCGGTGATCTTCATCGCCTGGGCGACGTCCTGCGCCCGCGTCGCGTCGCGCCACAAGATCGAGGCGCCGGCCTCCGGCGAGATGACGCTGTAGATCGCGTGCTCCAGCATCAGCACCCGGTTGGCCGCGGCGATGGCGATGGCGCCGCCCGAGCCGCCCTCGCCGATCACCAGCGAGACGATCGGCACCTTGAGGTTGAGGCAGGCCTCGGTCGAGCGGGCGATAGCCTCGGCCTGTCCGCGCTCCTCGGCGCCGATGCCGGGATAGGCGCCGGCGGTGTCGACGAGCGTCAGCACGGGGATGCCGAAGCGCTCGGCCATCTCCATGATCCGAACCGCCTTGCGGTAGCCTTCGGGCCGCGCCATGCCGAAATTGTGCTTCAGCCGTGTCTGGGTGTCAGAGCCCTTCTCCTGCCCGATCACCGCGACCGACTTGCCGTCGAACCGGCCGAAGCCGGCGACGACAGCCAGATCCTCAGCGTAGAACCGGTCACCGGCAAGCGGCGTGAAGTCGGTGATCATGCGCCCGATATAGTCGAGGCAATGCGGCCGGTCGGGATGGCGCGCGACTTGCGTCTTCTGCCAGGGCGTCAGCTTCTTGTAGAGATCGACCAGCGCATCGCGCGAGCGCTTCTCCAGGCGGCCGATCTCCTCGGTGACGTCAACGCCATCCTTGTCGGCGCCGATCTCCTTCAGCGACAGGATCTGCGTTTCCAGGTCGGCGACCGGTTTTTCAAAATCGAGATAGTTGTGCATGAGCGACCGAGGCCGTCCTTTTTCTCGCGGGGAACAGCCTCTTTCCGTCGCTCGGATCGAGCGTTTGCCGGGGACCGGCAACGTCGGCCGGGGGCCAGGAACAGAGGGTTCGAGTTGCGGCGCAAACTGACGACATGGCCCCGGCTTGTCAAGAAATCCGCCGCACCCGCAGTCCTCGCCTCAGCCGCCGCTGATCTCCGACAGCGGATGGTGGTCGGAAACCAGGCGGATCAGGCGTTCCTCGAGGACATGGGTATAGATCTGCGTCGTCGAGATGTCGGCATGCCCGAGCAGTTCCTGAACGGCCCGGAGATCGGCGCCGTTCTGCAGGAGATGGCTCGCAAAGGCATGCCGCAACACGTGCGGCGACACCCGCGAGGCGGGGATGCCAGCGCGGCCCGCCAGCGCCTTCAGATCGCGGGCGAAGGCTTGGCGCGTCATGTGACCGCTTTCCGAGAGGGCCGGGAAGAGCCAGGGCTGGTCCGCCGCATCCGCAGCGCGCGGCACTGTGGCGGCTGCCCGCATCGCCTCGCCAAAGCCCTGCAGCGCGTCGCGGGCGCGCTCGCCGATCGGCACCATCCGCTCCTTGTCGCCCTTGCCGCGCACAATGATCAGCCGGTTCTTCGACCGCAGCACCGAGCGCGGCAGACTGACGAGTTCGGAAACGCGCATGCCGGTCGCATAGAGCACCTCGACCAGCGCGTGCATCCGCATCGCCCGCACCAGCGCCAGCCCCGAAAGATCCGCCGCACCGGCGGCGGCCGCCGCCGCGTCGATCAGCCGGTCCACCTCGGCCTCGCTCATAATCTTCGGCAGCGGTCGGGCCTTGCGGGCCGTTTCGATCGGTCCCGTCGGATCGTCGCCGCGCATCCCCTCGGCATAGAGGAACTTGTAGAACTGCCGCAGCGAGGACATCCGTCGGGACTGGCTAGAAGCAGCAAAACCGCGCGCCGCCAGATCGGAGACAAAGCCGCGGATGTCGTCGGTCGTGGCCGAGGCGAGGCTTGCGCCCTCCCCGGCCAGGAAGCCAGCGGCGTCATCGAGGTCGCGGCGATAGGCGTCGAGCGTGTTCTCGGCCGCACCGCGCTCGACCGCCATCATCTCGAGGAAGGTCTCGATGTCGGTGGCATCGCGGCGGAATGGCGGCTTCCGCGCCGGCGCGGTTGCGGTCTTCACGGGCGGGGCACCATCGGCTGGCCCGTTGGCGGCGGCGCCTTCAGCTGGTTCAGCGGCAGGTCGATGACCACGGCGTGCGGCGTCGGCTCGACGAGGTAGACGAGCGCCGCCATCACCGCGAACATCGTTCCGGCAAGGATCAGAAGCACCGTCAGCAGTCGGACGAGGGTGGGCATGACGGATACGCCATTCTATCGGAGACAGGGCATGGTGATCGTTTCGCGAAGCTTACCGCGCTTTCGTTTAAAGATTGCCGTATTCGGCGCAAGCGCCAACCCCACCGGCAGATCCCCGTCCGGAACTTGGGCGGGCCTGGAACTTGACGGGAAGAGGGAATTCCTGTCTCCAAGATCGAGGATCAGGGACGACAGAGACCGACGATGAGGAGTGCACCCCGCCCGGACCAGGGGCTCGACATATCGGCGCGGCTGCGCGGACGCTGCATCACGCTGATCGGCCTGATGGGCGCCGGCAAGTCGACCGTCGGGCGCAAGCTCGGCCAGGTGCTCGACCTGCCGTTTCGCGATGCCGACACCGAGATCGAGTCGGCCGCGCGCATGTCGGTTTCAGAGATTTTCAAGGCCTATGGCGAGCCGGAGTTCAGGGCGCTGGAGGCCCGCGTCGTCGCCCGCCTCGCGCAGACCGGACCGCTGGTACTGGCCACCGGCGGCGGCGCCTACATGGCCGAGGAGACGCGGACCATGTTGCGCGAAAAGGCCATCACCATCTGGCTGAAGGCCGATCTCGACGTCCTCATGGAGCGCGTCTCGCGCCGCGCGACGCGCCCGCTGCTCCTGGCCGCCGACCCGCGGGCGGTGATGGAGGGGCTGATGGCCCAGCGCTATCCCGTCTACGCCGAGGCCGACATCACCATCCAGTCCCGCAACGTCCGGCGAGAGGTGATCGCCGACGAGATCGTCGACGCCCTCGACCGCCACCTGGACCGATAGCATGAGTTTTGCGCAAGCCGAGCCCCGCACGGTGCGGGTCGACCTCGCCGACCGTTCCTACGACATCCTGATCGGCGAAGGTCTGATCGCAGGGGCCGGCGCGGCGATCGCCGCGCGCCTCCCCGGCATCCGCGTCGCCGTCATCACCGACGAGAACGTCGCGGCGCTGCACCTGCCGACGCTCTTCAGCTCGCTTGCCGAGGCCGGGATCGAGGCGGCGACGCTGGTCCTGCCCGCCGGCGAGACGACCAAATCCTTCACCCAGCTGCAGGTTGCCGTCGAGGCGGTGATCGCAGCCCGGCTCGAGCGGGGCGATGCGGTCGTGGCGCTCGGCGGCGGCGTCATCGGCGACCTCTCCGGCTTCGTCGCCGGGATCGTTCGGCGCGGCATGCGCTTCGTGCAAATCCCGACCTCGCTGCTGGCGCAGGTGGATTCCTCTGTCGGCGGCAAGACCGGCATCAATTCGCCGCAAGGCAAGAACCTCGTCGGCGTCTTCCACCAGCCCGCTTTGGTGCTCGCCGATACCGCGGTGCTCGACACCTTGAGCCCGCGCGAATTCGCCGCCGGCTATGCCGAGGTGGTCAAATACGGGCTAATCGACCGGCCGGACTTCTTCGACTGGCTGGAGCGGAACAGGACGGCAGTCTTCGCAGGCGGTCCTGAGCGCGCCGAGGCGATCGCCAAGAGCTGCCGGGCCAAGGCCGAAGTCGTCGCCGCCGACGAGCGCGAGGACGGCCGCCGCGCCCTCCTGAACCTTGGCCACACCTTCGGCCACGCGCTGGAGGCGGCCTGCAGCTACGACACGGCGCGGCTGGTACACGGCGAGGCCGTCTCGATCGGCATGGCGCTGGCCCACCGCTTCTCTGTCCGGCTCGGCCTCTGCAGCGGCCAGGACGCCGTCCGCGCCGAGCGCCACCTGCAGGCTGCCGGCCTGCCGACGACGATCGGCGACATTCCCGGCGACGGCTTCTCCACCGAAACCCTGATGCGCGCCATCGGCCAGGACAAAAAGGTCAGCCGCGGCCGCCTCACCTTCATCCTCACCCGAGGCATCGGCGAGGCCTTCATCGCCGGCGATGTCGATCCCGCCGACGTATCGGCGTTCCTGGCCGACGAACTGGCCTGAGCCGAGGCCGCGACGGACCGCGGCTTCCGACGGCAAGCCGAAGCCCGCCAATGCTAAACGGTCCGCCTCCATCACCCGGCAAAATACTGCCGTCGCCAGCGGGCGGGGATGAGCAGCGAAGCAACGGCGATCACCGCGGCAAAGCCCGCGGACAGCCAGATCGCCAGCGGGCCGATGAGGTTGAAGGCGACCGCGCCGATGACGGCGCCGCTGAGCATACCGCACCAGGGCACGATCTCGAACCACCAGTTCGGCACCGCGCGGCCGAGCAGGCGCCGCCCGAGGCCTCGGCCGAAGCGCGACAGCGCGCCGGAGACGTAGGTCACCCCCAGCGAATGGCCCTCGACCCGCTCCATCGCGACGTTGACCGCGCCCATCGCGAAGACGAGGAGAATGATCGAAATGCGCTCCAGCCCTTGCCCGGAGAAGCCCGCCGATGCGAGGAGCAGCGCGGCCACCAGCCCGACGATGACGCCGTGCCGGCGTCCGGTAAGATGGGCGAACAGAACGCCGGCGGCATTGCCGAGGACGAAGACGAGAACGAGCACCGCGAGATGCAGCACTGCCGCGAACTGCAGGCTGCCAATGGCGACGGCGAGCCGCGTCGTATTGCCGCTCATGAAGGAGACGAAATCGCCGGCGATGAGGAAGCCGAGGGCGTCGGTCATGCCGGCAAGGCAGGACAGCGCCGCGGCAAAGCTCAGCCCGACCGCGGTGCGGCGGCGGCGGTGCGCGGTGCGCCGGGCTGCGCGGGCTGAGAGCAGCGCGGTCAACGCCGCGTCGGCTCGCCCGGTGCCTTCGCCTCGATGGCCAGCGCGTGCACGCCGGAAACCAATTCGTCGGCCAGCGCCTTGTTCACGGCACGATGCCGGTCGATACGGCTCAGTCCGGCAAACAGGGAAGACACGATCATGACGCGAAAATGCGTACCCGCCGACCCATCGAAGCCAGCATGATGCTCGCTCGCCCCATGGTGGTGACCCGCATGCAGGTGGCTTTCGTCGATGACCTTGAGACTATCCGGGGCAAATGCGTCTGCCAGCTTGGCCTCGATCGTGTCGCGGGAATACAGCGTCATTCCGGGTTCCGATGCAAAGAGGGTTGGTTGAGGCGAGATTGCCGGTCCGCAGGAACCGACAATCGCCGCTTCGGCCCGGCTTCCCGGACTTTTTCGCATCTGTCAATTCTTGTTCGGCTCCTGCCGGCGCACCATAATCCATCCCGATGAAACTCGATTCCAAATATTTCGACGGCATTCGTGTCCGCCCCAGCCGCAAGGCTGCAGAGAAGGCGCGCGCGCCCGACTGCTCGTGGGATGGTTGCAAGGAGCCCGGCACCCACAAGGCGCCGCGGGGACGCGACCACGAGGGCCAGTACCTCAACTTCTGCGTGGACCACGTCCGCCAGTACAACAAGTCGTACAACTACTTCTCCGGGTTGAACGACACCGACATTCAGACCTACCTCAAGGATTCGCTGACGGGGCACCGTCCGACCTGGACGATGGGCGCGGCGACCGGCGACACCGCGACCAACCAGGCGCCGCCGCGCGCCAAGCGCTGGACCGGCAAGGCCAAGGACCCGTTCAACCTTTTCGAGGGCGACGCGGCGGCCGCACGCGCGGCGGCCAAGGTCAAGAAGGTGCGCTCGCTGGAATCCAAAGCCTTCACGACGCTCGGCATCCCCGAAGATTCGTCTGGCGAGACGGTTCGGACGCGCTATAAAAGCCTGGTGAAGCAATATCATCCCGACGCCAACGGCGGCGATCGCGGACACGAAGACCGGCTGCGCGAGGTCATCCAGGCCTACAAGCTCCTGAAGCAATCCGGTTTTTGTTAATCGCTGAACGGAAGCCCGCGTGTGGCGACCGGCAACTCCGCCGGATGATGGCGCGGCTTGAACACAGCAGCGGCATCTCGGTGCCGAAAGGGCATTTCGGTGCCGGCAACTCTGCCCGCGACGGCTCCCGGCGTCACTGAGGCAACAGACACGGCACCGCGCCAGCATGGCCGCGCGGGCCTTTGGAGGCGTGATGACTGCAGCGGTTCAGGACGTGGCTCGGCTCCCGGATACCACGATCTCCGTCCGTGAAACCTTCGGTTTCGACAGCAACCTGATGGTCCCGGCCTATGCCGAGGCGGACAACCACGTCCCGGACCTCGACCCCGACTACCTCTTCGACAAGCAGACGACGCTGGCGATCCTCGCGGGCTTTGCCCGCAACCGCCGCGTCATGGTCTCGGGCTTCCACGGCACCGGCAAGTCGACGCACATCGAGCAGGTTGCGGCGCGCCTCAACTGGCCCTGCGTGCGCATCAACCTCGACAGCCATGTCAGCCGCATCGACCTCATCGGCAAGGACGCGATCACCGTCCGCGACGGCATGCAGGTCACCGAATTCCGCGACGGCATCCTGCCCTGGGCCTACCAGCACAACGTTGCCCTCGTCTTCGACGAGTATGATGCTGGCCGCCCGGACGTGATGTTCGTGATCCAGCGCGTGCTGGAGGCCTCCGGCCGCCTGACGTTGCTCGACCAGAGCCGCGTCGTGACGCCGCACCCCGCCTTCCGCCTGTTCGCCACCGCCAACACGGTCGGCCTCGGCGACACCACGGGCCTCTACCACGGCACGCAGCAGATCAACCAGGCGCAGATGGACCGCTGGTCGATCGTGACGATCCTCAACTACCTGCCGCACGACAAGGAAGTCGACATCGTCCTCGCCAAGGCGAAGCACTTCCAGACCAAGGAAGGCAAGATCCAGATCTCGAAGATGGTTCGCGTCGCCGACATGACCCGCTCCGCCTTCGTCAACGGCGACCTGTCGACCGTGATGAGCCCGCGGACCGTGATCACCTGGGCCGAGAACGCCGAGATCTTCGGCAATATCGGCTTCGCGTTCCGGCTGACGTTCCTGAACAAGTGCGACGATCTCGAGCGGGCGCTGGTGGCGGAGTTCTATCAGCGGGCGTTCGGGGAAGAGCTGCCGGAGTCGAGCGCTAACGTGGTGCTAGACTAGGTTTCGACGCGGTGAAAGCGGCATCAAACGGCGTGAGACGTCAGGCCGGATCAGGCGTCGCGAGACGTCAGGCTAAAGTGCACGCCTTCTGACCGCGAAGTGAGGACGCTCTGACCGCACAGGGACACGCCGTTTGAACATCGTCATCCTCGGGGCCTTGGCCCCGGGGACCCATGCCGAGACGTCACCGCACCAAGACCAGCGATAATGACATCACGGTGACTGCCGCCGCGGCTGTGTTCAACGCCACGGCATGGGTCCCCGGCCTGCGGTTGAGGATGACGAACCTGAGAGGTTGGCGCTTCGGTACAGGCGTCGCACCGCCGAGCACGACAGACACGGCAACGGCGCTCCGCCGCCCCACACGAGAACAAGGCCCGGATAGCATGTCCCGCATCGGCGACAATTCCAAACCCGGCAATGCCAAAGGTGGCATCGATCGCGAGCCGTTTCGCCGGGCGGTGGCCGGCTGCATGCGGGCGATTGCCGGGGATGCCGAGCTTGAAGTCACCTATGCCAGCGAGCGGCCGGGGCTGAACGGGCCGCGTGCCCGCCTGCCCGACCTGCCGAAGCGCGTCACCCAGAACGACATCGCCGTCACGCGGGGCATGGCCGACGCCATGGCGCTGCGGCGCGCCCGGCACGACAACAAGATCCACGCGACCCTTGCCCCCGAGGGCAAGAGCGCGCGCGCCGTGTTCGACGCGGTCGAGCAGGCCCGCGTTGAGGCGATCGGTGCGAATGCCATGCTCGGCGTCGGCGACAACCTCGCGGCCATGCTTGAGGACAAGTACTTCCGTTCCAACCTGCAGGACGTCACCGACCGCGCCGAGGCGCCGCTGGAAGATGCAGTGGCGCTGATGGTGCGCGAGCGCCTGACCGGCCGCGAGATCCCCCCGAGCGCCCGCGCCGTCGTCGATGTCTGGCGCGACTGGATCGAGGAGAAGGCCGGCGAACGGCTGGAGCGCCTGCCGAACGCGGTCGAGGACCAGAAGGCCTTCGCCCGCGCCATGCGCGACCTCCTGGCGGCGATGGAGATGGCTGAGGAACTCGGCCAGGAGCAGGACGGCGAGGACAGCGACGACGACCAGGAACAGGGCGACAACCAGGAGCGCGACAGCGACGAGGGCGGCGCCGAGAAGGAGGCCGGCGAGGACGAGGCGCGCGCCGAGGATTCGGAATCGCAGTCTGAAAGCGAGGACGCAGCCGAGGCCGAGGAGTCCGAGGTCACCGCCGACGACCCGGTCGACGACGACAGCAAGGACACCGAGACGCCCGGCGAATCGCGCCGTCCCAACCAGGCGATGTCGAACATCTCGGCCGAGATCGACTACAAGCCCTATACCCAGGCCTTCGACGAGATGGTCGGCGCCGAGGAACTCTGCGACGAAGCCGAGCTCGACCGTCTCAGAGCCTTCCTCGACAAGCAGCTGACCACGCTGCACAGCGTCGTCGGCCGCCTCGCCAACCGGCTGCAGCGCCGCCTGATGGCGCAGCAGAACCGTTCCTGGGATTTTGACCTCGAGGAAGGCTATCTCGACAGCGCCCGGCTGACGCGCCTGGTGATCGATCCGATGCAGCCGCTCTCCTTCAAGCAGGAGCGCGACACAGCCTTCCGCGATACCGTCGTGACGCTGCTGATCGACAATTCCGGCTCGATGCGCGGACGGCCGATCACGGTTGCGGCCACCTGCGCCGACATTCTGGCGCGCACGCTGGAGCGCTGCGGCGTCAAGGTCGAGGTGCTCGGCTTCACGACGCGCGCCTGGAAGGGCGGGCAGTCGCGCGAGGCTTGGCTAAAGGCCGGCAAGCCGCAGAAGCCCGGCCGGCTCAACGATCTCCGCCACATCGTCTACAAGTCGGCGGATGCGCCCTGGCGGCGGGCCCGGCGCAATCTCGGCCTGATGATGCGCGAGGGCCTCCTCAAGGAGAACATCGACGGCGAGGCACTGGTCTGGGCGCACAACCGCCTGCTCGCCCGGCCGGAGCAGCGGCGCATTCTGATGATGATTTCGGACGGCGCGCCGGTCGACGATTCGACACTGTCGGTCAATCCCGGCAACTATCTCGAGCGGCACCTGCGGGCGGTGATCGAGGAGATCGAGACGCGCTCGCCGGTCGAGCTCCTGGCCATCGGCATCGGTCACGACGTCACCCGCTACTACCGCAAGGCGGTGACCATCGTCGACGCCGAGGAGCTGGCGGGCGCGATGACCGAGCAGCTGGCCGACCTCTTCGCCGACGACAGCGCCGGCGGCACCCGCCGCACCCCGCGCCGCGCCGGCAGCAGCAGGTGACAGGCGCGTTGAAACGCTACCGCCGGCGCCTCGGGGCGCTGGCAGGGCTTGCCGTGTCGGTGGTCGCGACGGGCGGCCCGGCCCGGCCCGAGGGCAAGGCGCTGACCATCCAGTCCTCGGTCATCGAGCGCTTCGACAAGCGGTCGGCAGACGGGCATACCGGGGCGCTGCGCTATCTCGGCGGCTTCCACTACAGCGCCGCCGATCGGCGCCTGCAGGGGGTTTCCGCCGTTCGGCTTCGGGAGGGCGGCACCCGCCTTCTCGCGATCACCGACACCGGCTACTGGCTTGCGGCAACGATTCGGCGCGATGCAGAAGGTCGCCCTGTCGGCTTGGACGAGGCGGAGATGGCGCCGATCCTCGACGCTGCCGGCGAGCCGCAGACGCAGCGCAAGGGCCTTGCCGACGCCGAGGGCATGGCGATCGATGGCGACAGAGTGCTGGTCTCGTTCGAGCAGAGGCATCGGATCGCGGCCTATGCCGACCCCGCCCGTCCTTTCGACAGCAAGGCCGAGGCCGTCAAGCTGCCGATTCCCCCACGCGAGCTGCGCACCAACCAGGGGATCGAGACCATTGCCGTCACGCCGAAAGGCGCAGCCGGGAGCCCCCGGACGGTGATCGCCTCTGAACTCTCGCTCGACCGCGAGGGCAACCTCTTCGCCGCGATCCTCGGGCCGAGAGGCGGGATGTTCAAGGTGAAGCGCGAGGAGCCTTGGTCGGTCACCGACGGCGCCTTCCTGCCGGACGGCGACCTGCTGCTGCTGGAGCGGCGCTACCAGGGTTTCGGCCGCATCGGCATGCGCATCCGGCGGATCTCCGGCGCCGACATCAAGCCCGGCGCCCTCGTCGACGGCCCTGTCCTGATGGAGGCAGGCCCCGCCGAGGAGATCGACAACATGGAAGGGCTCGATGCCTGGGTCACCCCGACCGGCACCACTGTCATCTCCCTCGTCTCCGACGACAACGGCTCCTTCTTCCAGCGCAACCTCTATTTGGAATTCGCGCTGGAGGATGCTGGCGCCAGCTGAGGACGTGCACTAGGCGCTGCCATACGCCGAAGCACCAATGGCCCCGTCCCAAAACCCGTAGCGCTCCCCCGAACATCGTCATCCTCGGCCGCAGGCCGGGGACCCATGCCATGGCGTCAAAGCGTTGATCCGGTGCCGGAATGCGGCGTCCCCGCGACGGCATGGGTCCCCGGGGAAAAGTCCCAGAGGATGACGACATCATCGGGTTTACGGCAGTTTTAGAACCTTGGTGACGCGAGCGATATCAGCTCAAAACTAGAACAGCCCGCTCGTCGCCGCTTAGCGCACCCGATTCGCCGCTTCCCCCGCTCTAGCCGGCGACGCCGATCGGACGGTACGGCATGAAACGCTGCATGATGATGCGGTAAGGCATCAGCGCCAAGACCGCGATGGCGAGCTTCACACTGAAATCGCCGATCGCCCAGGAGATCCAGCGGGGTGCCTGCGTGGCGAAGGCACCGAGCAGCGGCGCGGCCTGCAGCGAGAACTCGTCGGTCGGGCCCAGCAGCCAGAACGGCGCGAAGGCGAGCGTGAAGAAGGTCAGCGTATCGACCACCGAACCCGCCACCGACGCGAACGCCGGCGCCCGCCACCAGCTGGCGCCCCGCCAGCGGTTGAAGACGGCGATGTCGAGCAGCTGCGCCATCAGGAAGGCGGTGCCCGACGCCAGCGCGATTCGCACCAGCCGATCGCCGGCCGTCGGGTACGGCAGCAGGCCGAGGTGGAACAGCAGCGGCGGTGCGAGGATCGAGGCGAGAATCGCAACGGCAAAACCCGCATAGACGATTCGCCGCGCGACGGCAGGGCCGAAGCGACGGTTGGTGAGATCCGTGACGAGGAAGGCGAAGGGATAGGTGAAGGTGCCCCAGGTCAGGATGTCGCCGAGGGCCAGTGTCCCGACATGCCCCGACAGCGGAAACTGCACGAGGATGTTGGAGGCGAGCACGATCAGCGTCATGGCTGCCAGTGGCAGCGCGAAGGAGCGCAGGTTCATTTTTTTATCCTGGGGTGATGGAACCAGAAAACCGGGCGCCTTTCGGCATCCGGTTCAGAAACTTAAGTCGAGACCGAAAAGCTTAAGCGGCGACCGTGGTGGTCTCCGCCAGCTTCTTGGCGATCTGGCGCTTGAGAAGGCGGGCCTTCTGCGAAAGCTCAAGCTCGCTCGACTTGATGAGGAAGGCGTCGAGGCCGCCGCGGTGCTCGACCGAACGCAGGCCATGGGCCGAGACGCGAAGACGGATGCGCTGGCCGAGGGCGTCGGAGATCAGCGTGACAACCGACAGGTTCGGCAGGAAGCGGCGACGCGACTTGTTGTTCGCGTGGCTCACATTGTTGCCGTATTGGACGGCCTTGCCGGTCAGTTCGCAAGCGCGCGACATGTGTTACACCTTTCAAGCTCGAAACGGCCATCGCGGAGCGCCGCCGATAGGAACACGGCGCGATCATCGTCCACGAGGCATGATCGGAATTGGTGCGTGCTATAATCCGACACCGGCGCTTCGTCAACCCGACGACGCCTCGGCGCCGCCCGCGAAAACGCCCTAACGGCAGAATTCAGCCCTATTCATCCGCCAGGGAACATGGCACGCATGGGCTGACGAGGCGCGCAGCCGATTTCGTCGACACTCCGGGAAGCCACGGCATGACGCATTTCCACAGGGCGACCGCCGCTCTCTTCGCCGCGCTCGCCTTGGCGCCGCTGGCGCCAGCCGAGGCCGCCGCGCAAACCGTCTCCTCGCGCTACAACGTCTCGCTGATCGGCCTGCCGGTCGGCCGCGCCAGCTTCGATACCACGATCGACGGCAGCCGCTACAGCATCAAAGGCACGCTCGGCTCGACCGGCCTTGCCGACATCTTCTCGAAAGTCGCCGGCACCAGCTCCGTCAGCGGCACGATCAAGGGCGACAAGGTGCTCGCCACCAGCTACGGCCTCGACTATTCCAGCGACAAGAAGACCTATCGCAGCGACGTCACCTTCCGCAGCGGCCGGGTCGCCTCGGTGGATGTCGCGCCGAAGATCACCAAGCCGAAGAAGGATTACGTCCCGGTCTCGCCCAAACACCTTCTGTCGGTGGTCGACCCGCTGAGCGGGCTGATGCTGAAGGGCAAGCCAACGACGCTCTGCGACCGGACCTTGCCGTTCTTCGACGGCTGGTCGCGGCTCGACCTCGTGCTGTCGCCGGCCGGCACCAAGACCTTCACCACCGACGGCTATTCCGGCGACGTCACCGCCTGCAACGTCCGCATCAGCCCGGTCAGCGGCTATCGCGCGACCTCGAAGGGCGTGAAGTTCATCCAGCGCCAGACGATCGAGCTCTGGTTCGCGCCGATCGGCACGACCGGCATCTTCGCCCCGGTCTACGCCCGCATCCCCACCGAGATCGGTCCCCTCACTTTCCGCGCCGCGACCTTCGCGAAGGGATAGTGGCAGGGCGGGATGGGTCGCCCGCTTACTGGCCGCCCCTTCTCACTCCGCCTCCCCGCCTCTATAGCCGAAGCCACGCGAACCCGAGGGGAATCACCGTGGCGACATTGCTGGGCTTTTCGGCCGTCCTGATGTGGTCGCTGCTGGCGATGCTGACGGCGCGCAGCGGCGCGGTGCCACCGTTCCAGATGAACGCGATGACATTCGCGATCGGCACGCTCGTCGGGCTTGGCTGGCTCGCCTTTCGCCGCCGCGACGGCACGCCGCTGGCGGCGACCTTTCGCCAGCCACCGGCAGTCTGGGGGCTCGGCATCGTCGGATTGTTCGGGTACCACGCGCTCTATTTCGCCGCCCTGCGCAACGCGCCGGCGGCGGAGGCGAGCCTCATCGCCTATCTCTGGCCGCTGCTGATCGTGCTCGGCTCGGCGCTTCTCCCGGGTGAGCGGCTGCGCTGGTATCACTTCGCCGGCGCCGTGCTGGGACTCGCAGGCGCAGCGCTCATCATCCTCGGCAAGGGCGATGCCGGCTTCTCCGGAGACTATGCGCTCGGCTATGGCCTTGCCGCGCTTTGCGCCGTGTTCTGGTCGGCCTACTCGCTGCTGTCGCGCCGCTTCGGCACGGTGCCGAGCGAGATCGTCACCGGCTTCTGCGCGGCGACGGCCGCGCTGTCGCTGATCGCCCACCTCGCCTTCGAGACAACGGTCTGGCCGGCGGACGCGGGACAGTGGGGGGCGGTGCTGCTGCTCGGACTGCTGCCGGTCGGCGCGGCGTTCTACATCTGGGATCACGGGGTCAAACACGGCGACATCCAGCTGCTTGGCGCCGCCAGCTACGCCGCCCCGCTTTTATCGACGCTTGTCCTGGTGCTGGCCGGCGAAGCCGAGATCACCGGCGCCGTGGTTGGCGCCGCGGTGCTGATCACCGTCGGCGCCGCCCTTGCTGCCTTGCCGCTGTTCAAGCGGCTCCTCGACAAACGCTCTGCAGTTTCCTGAAATCTCGCAACCGCGCGTCGCACAGCGTTCTCGTCAGCGGCGCGGGCGCGGCGTCGGGCGCCAGTTCGGCGGTGCCATCTCAAGGCTCTCGAACTGGAAGCCGGGCGAGACCGTGCAGCCGACGAGGGTGAACTCGCCGAGCGTGGTCGCCGTCTGCCACGCGCCGGCCGGTACAACGAGCTGCGGCATTTCGTTCTCGGAAAAATTCGGCCCGAGCCGGTGAGCGGAGGCGTCGTGGCCGTTCGGCGAGAGGGTGATCACCATCGGCGCGCCGGCATACCAATGCCAGACTTCAGCCGCATCGGTGACGCGGTGCCACTCCGACGTCTCCCCGGCCTCCAGCATGTAGTAGATCGCGGTCGAGCGGGGACGGCCGGACTCGTCCACCGCCTCGTCGCGGAAACTCTCGCGGTACCAGCCGCCCTCCGGATGGGGTTTAAGGCCGAACTGGCGGACGATCGAAAGCGCCTTGGAGCTCATCAGTAGCCGTTCCTCTTTTCACGCAGCATGGCAAAGGTCGCGACCGGGTCGGCGGTGCCGAGTTCGGCCATTAGGTCGGGATTATCGGCCCGCAGGAAGGGGTTGGTGTGCTTTTCCTGGCCGAGCGGGACCGGCAATGTCGGCTTGCCCGCAATGCGCAGCCGTTCGATTTCCTCCACCCGGTTGCGCAAGGCGGTGTTGCCGGGGTCGACGTCGACGGAGAAGCGCGCATTGGTGGTCGTGTACTCGTGTCCGCAGTAGAGCGCGGTGTCGTCCGGCAGCTCCCGCAGCCGCTGCAGCGAGGTCCACAGCATGGCAGCATCTCCCTCGAACAGCCGCCCGCAGCCGAGCGATAACAAGGCATCGGCGGCGAACAGCGCCTTCGCCTCCGGCAGGTAGTACGAGACCTCGCCAAGAGTGTGGCCGGGCGTGTCGATCACTTCGACGTCGATGGCACCGAGGGTCAGCCGGTCACCGCCGGTGACGGTGCGGTCGATGCCGGGGATCTTCGCCTTCTCCTTCACCGGTCCGATGATCTCGCAGCCATAGGCGGCCTTCAGCGCCTCGTTGGCGGCGACATGGTCGGTGTGGTGGTGGGTCGTCAGGATGTGCGTCAGCGTCCAGCCTTCGGCTTCCAGCACCGCCACGATCGGGGCCTCTTCCGGCGCGTCGATCGAGACCGTCACCCCGGAAGAGGCGTCGTGCACGAGCACGCCGAAATTGTCGCTTCGGCACATGAACTGGCGGATGTCGATGTCGGCCATGTCGGTTCCTTGGAGGGAGGATGCGACAGGAGCTAGCGCGCGATGCCGATCCGGGGAGTGCGCCTTTCCTCAGCCGGCGAAGAGGGCCGGCCACGCTCCGCTGTTTCCCGCAGCGAACTCAGGTGGTTCGCCGGCGGATGAAGTTTTCTTCACCCGGCGCTGCACGGATGGGGCTATAGACGGGGGACCGCATCCGCCGGAGCAGCCCCGCTGAGCATGAATGCCGATATCGTCGATCTCCGCGACTTCTATTCGGGCCGCCTCGGTCAGGCCGCGCAAAGGGCGATCGCCGCCGGGCTGACGCCGATGTGGCAGCCGATCCCACAGGAGCGCCTCCTCGGCCTCGGCTATGCCCTGCCCTATCTCGACCGCTTCTCCGCCGATTGCGAACGCGCGCTCGCCTTCATGCCTGCGAGCCAAGGCGCGGTGAACTGGCCGCTCGGCGCGGCGTCGCGCACCGCCCTGGTCGGGGCCGAGGAACTGCCGCTCGGCGACGCCGCGATCGACCGCATCCTCCTCGTCCACGCGCTGGAGTTTGCCGAGAGCCCGCTCGACATGCTCAGCGAATGCTGGCGGGTGCTGGCGCCGGGCGGGCGCATCGTCATCGTCGTGCCGAACCGGCGCGGCGTCTGGACGCGCTTCGAGCACACGCCCTTCGGTTCCGGCCGGCCGTGGTCGCGCGGACAGCTGCTGCGGCTTCTGCGGGAAGCGATGTTCACGCCGACCGCCTGGTCCGACGCGCTGCTCTTTCCGCCCTTCCAGCGCCGCACCCTCCTCGGCCTCGCCCCGGCGCTCGAGCGCTTCGGGCGCAAGCTCTGGCCGCTGTTTTCCGGCGTCATCCTGATCGAGGCGACCAAGCAGGTCTATCGCGGCGTGCCGGTGGCGTCAGTGCGGCGCGAGCGGCGACGGGTGGTGAAGCCCGTGCTGGTGCCGCAGGGCGCCGGGGCGCACCGGCGCTAGAGCATCCGAAAGGATAGAGCGCCCTTTGTGCGTCTTTACGGACGCTTGGCGCTCTAGCGAGTGCCGGCAGCGTCCTTCAAAGCGGTAGGTCAGACCTTACCCAAGCATCCACGCCACCCTGGACACATGCGCTGCGGCTTGGCGAAACGCCCGTCTCCGCATTTTCGCGGACGCGCTCATGGTGCGCGCCCGCCGAAGACGCTTGGCCGGATACACATTTCCCAAGGGAAGGTTCATGGACGCCGCGAGCGCACTGTGCAATCATGGATTGCAGTCCACTTATCAGTCTTGGCCGTTTAATGGAGCTCATTATGGGTACGCCAGAGCAGCGCCTTGAATCCGCAAAATCCATTCTGAACCTCGAAGCCCGGAGAGATGCGCGCGGCCATCTCGCCGTCTACCACCTCCCCATAGAGGACGGCGGCGGCACCTACGAAGTCGCCGGTATTAACGAGAAATACCATCCGGACGAGGCCGCGCGGCTGGCCTCTCTGATCGGGGAAGGAAAACACGATCAGGCCGAAAGCGAGGCGATCGAGATCATCGCCAAGTTTACCGATGTGGTGTCGCCCTGGTGCGACGTGTTCGCCATCGAATGCTATCTCCGAGACTGCACCTTCAACCGCGGCCCGCGGGGCGCTGCACGAATACTACAACGTGCGGTAGAAGTTGAGGACGATGGCGACATCGGCCCGCTAAGCAAGGCTGCCATCGCTAACCGGAAGAGGAACCCCAACGCCTTTCTCACTGCGCTGCGGGCGGCCCGTGAAGACTACGAGCGCAAAGTGGTCCACCGTGACGAAGGCAGCATTTTCTGGAACGGTCTGGTCAACCGCTGGAACAAGGCCTTGGCTTTCGCGCAGGGCTTCGTCGTTGCGCCGGCACTGGCGCTCGACAGGACGCAGGCTGGGCAACCACCTGAAACGCCGGCTGGCGCAGTCTGCGAGAGCTGCGGTCCGGACGCCGATACCTTCGCGAAGCCCATCGTCCATCGTTGGGAGCCCACCTCCCACCAGTCCAGCCGCAACAACCGGGATATCGACCGGGTCGTCATTCACTACACGACGTCCAGAAACATCGAGGGATCAATCTCCTGGTTCAAGCATGGCAGCCCGCGCACCTCTGCCCATTACATCGTGGGGCAGGACGGCGCGCTGGTTCAGATGGTCAACGACAGCGACCGCGCTTGGCACGCAGGCAATGCCGATATGAACGCCCGGTCCATCGGCATCGAGCACGTGGCCGCCGTGGGCGATCGAATCACCGGCGCGCAGGCCAAGACATCGGCGGCGCTGATCGCCTGGCTTATGGCGGAGTACAACGTCGACAAGGATGGCGTCATCCCGCATTGCTGCGTCAAAGACACCAGTTGCTGCGGCGATCTGTTCCAGGATTTCGGTGGCGGTGCCGGCAAGTCCTGCGACGTGCAGAAAGGGGCGCTTTACAAGTGGATGACGTCCGCGGGGATCAACTGACTAAGTGGACGTTGCGGCAAGGGACGAAGAGGAGCGACAGCGCCGAACTAAATGACAGCGTGTAGTCGTGCCGGAGGAGAGACACAGAACAGCGTCCTTCGTGCAAAGCGGCATCAGCACTTTGCGGCCTTGCGAAAGAAGATCCTTTCGAACATCGGAAGCATGGGATCTACAGCGTCCTGCTGAGAACCGCGCCCCGGCAACGCCGTGCGCCTTATCGCACGGGCGGCGTTGTAGGATGACGGATGACCGCGTCGCCCTACTTGAACCTTCATCCGACCACAGGAAGGTTCATCCATGGAAAAGCGCACACTCGGCCGCGATCTCGACGTCTCGGCACTCGGCCTCGGCTGCATGGGCATGTCGGAATTCTATGGCGAGGGCGACGACGCCGAATCAATGAAGGTGATCCAGCGGGCGATCGGGCTCGGCGTCAGCTTCCTCGACACCGCCGACATGTACGGCGTCGGCAAGAACGAGGAGTTGGTTGGCAAGGCGATCAAGGGGCGACGCGACGACGTCGTGCTCGCCACCAAATTCGGCAATGTGCGCGGACCGAAAGGCGAGCGGCTCGGCATTTCCGGCCGGCCGGAATATGTCCGCAGCGCCTGCGAGGCGAGCCTCCGGCGGCTCGGCGTCGAGGTGATCGACCTCTACTACCAGCACCGCGTCGACCCCAACACGCCGATCGAGGAGACGGTCGGCATGATGGGCCGGCTGAAGGACGAGGGAAAGATCCTGCATCTCGGCCTCTCGGAAGCCGCACCCGAGACCATCCGCCGCGCCCACAAGGAGCGCCCGATCGCCGCGCTGCAGACGGAGTATTCACTCTGGAGCCGCGAGCCGGAAGAGGAGATCCTGCCGACGGTGCGCGAGCTCGGCATCGGCTTCGTGCCCTATTCGCCGCTCGGCCGCGGCTTTCTCACCGGCAAGTTCAAGTCCGAGGCGGATTTGGCCGAAGGCGACTTCCGCAAGGGCTCGCCGCGCTTCTCCGGCGAGAATTTCGCCCGCAACCTGAAGCTCGTCGAACTGGTGGAATCGATCGCCGCTAAGAACGGCGTGAAAGCCGGCCAGGTCGCGCTCGCCTGGGTGCTGGCGCAAGGTGACGACATCGTGCCGATCCCGGGGACCAAGCGGGTGAGCTACCTCGAGGAGAACGTCGCGGCGGCTAGGGTCGAGCTGTCGCAGGCGGACCTCGAGGAACTGGGCGAAGCGTTCCACAAGGACGCAACGGCCGGTACGCGCTACCCGGAGGCGGGGATGAAGGCGGTCAATCTCTGACGGACGGCTTTGCGGAAATCGATGCCTTGAGCGCGGCATCGATTTTCCCTCGCCAGTCGGGTCCGGACGATCTGAAGTGACGGAGCACGTCTCGGCTCAGCCGAATTGACACGAGCTCCGTCTCTTCGCCCCTGCCAGCAATTTTCGTATTTGGAAAAGCCGCCAGAACCTCTGCCGGCAACCCGCTGGTCGGCACGGCACGCCGGAAGTCGCCGTCCGTCCACTCCGGATTCTCGTCGTCGATGATCGGTTCAAGATCGCGGGACATGGCGCTTCATTTCTCTCGCATGCGCCCGGCGCAGGCTGATCGCCCGAATATGTCCCTCGCGCAGGACATAGACAAGGCAGTGGTCGATTCCGTCGACCTGGCCGTAGGCGCGGAAACGGGACTCGCCGTAGTCGTCGCGGTCGTCCGCCACGACGGCCTCGATGGCGAAGTCTGCGGCCCGGGCGAGTGAAATGCCGTGTTTCGCGACGTTCACCCTGTCTTTGTCCGGATCGACGCTGACGACCATGGCAGCCCCTGTCGCCCCTAGAGCATCCTGCCATTGGGTGGACTCACCCAATCAAGGAAAGATGCTCTAGACTTAAATAGATAGAGCGTCCTTTGTGCGTCCTTTCGGACAAACGGCACCCTACCGGCTCAGCACGAACACACCCTGCTGGCCGAACAGGTTCCAGAACGCCCAGGGCATCCGCATGCCCATCTTCTGGCCGGTGCCGTTGATCGCCACGGCCGTTTCGATGCGGGCACCGATCTCTTCGGTCAGCTCGACGAAGTCGCGCATGGTGCAGAAGTGGATGTTCGGGGTCTCGTACCAGGAATAGGAGATGTTCTTCGTGACCGGCATGCGGCCTGTCAGCCCGAGCGACAGCCGGATCGACCAGTGGCCGAAGTTCGGGAAGGAGACGATCGCCCGCTCGCCGATCCGCAAGAGCTCCTGCAGCACGATCTTCGGGTTGCGGGTCGCCTGGATGGTCTGCGACAGGATGACGTAATCGAACGCATCGTCGGGGTAGTAGACGAGGTCGCGGTCGGCATCGCCCTGGATCACCGACAGGCCGCGGGCGACGCATTCGTTGACGCCGGCCTGGCTGAGCTCGATGCCGCGGCCGTCGACCTTGCGACGCTCCTGCAGCAACTGCAGCAGCGCGCCGTCGCCGCAGCCGACGTCGAGGACGCGGCTGCCCGGCGTCACGAGGTCGGCGATCAGCTGCAGGTCGATGCGTGTCTCGGCCTCGGCCGCGACGGTGGCGCTGGTCGGCAGAGGCGGCTGGATCGGGGTCATGCGAGACCTCTCAGACGAGCGGCCGACGAGATGAAGCCATCGATCGCCTCGAAGAAACGCGGCTCTTCCAGAAGGAAGGCGTCGTGGCCGCGGTCGGTGTCGATCTCGACGAAGGAGACGGAAGCCGCCGCCGCGTTCAGCGCGTGCACCACGGCGCGGTTCTCCTCGGTCGGGAACAGCCAGTCGGAGGAGAAGGAGACGAGGCAGAAGCGGGTCGTCGTGTTGCGGAAGGCTTCAGCTAAGCTGCCGCCGAACTCCGCGGCGATGTCGAAATAGTCCATCGACCGCGTCATGTAGAGGTAGGAGTTGGCGTCGTAGCGGTCGACAAAGGTCATGCCCTGGTGGCGCAAATAGCTTTCGATCTGGAAGTCGGCGTCGAAGCCGAAGCCGAGCTGCGTGCGGTCCTGCAGGTTGCGGCCGAACTTGCGCTGCAGCGCGGCCTCCGAGAGATAGGTGACGTGCGCGGCCATCCGCGCGACGGCGAGCCCCTTGTGCGGACGCGTGCCCTCGATGATGTAGCGCCCTTGCCGCCAGTCGGGATCGGCCATCACCGCCTGCCGGCCGACCTCGTGGAAGGCGATGTTCTGCGAGGAATGCCGGGCACCGGTGGCGATCGGCAGCGCGGCGAACACCCGGTGCGGGTAGCTCACCGTCCATTCCAGCACCTGCATGCCGCCCATCGAGCCCCCGACGACGGCGAACAGCGTGTCGATGCCGAGCCGGTCGACCAGCATCGCCTGCGCCCGCACCATGTCGCGAATGGTCAGCACCGGCAGATCGATGCCGTAGGGCTCGCCGCTGGCCGGATCGATCGAGGCCGGTCCGGTCGAGCCCATGCAGCCGCCGATGACGTTGGAGCAGACGACGAAGTAGCGGTCGGTATCGATCGGCCGGCCCGGACCGACCAGCGCGCTCCACCAGCCGGGCTTGCCGGTGACCGGATTGGTGCTCGCGACATACTGGTCGCCGGTCAGCGCGTGGCAGACGAGGATGGCGTTCGAGCGCTCGGCATTCAGCGCGCCGTGCGTCGTATAGGCGATTTGGAACGGCGCGAGGTCGCGGCCCGCATCGAGCCGCAGCGGCTCGTCCGGGCCGAAACGTGCGACGAGGCTGGACGGGTGCCGGGCCTCGCGGCGGGCGGCGTCCTCGGTCTCGTCCCGGGAGATGGTGTCGGTCATATCGGTCGATCTTTGCTCGGTCGGTCGCGACAATCACCATGCGCGCGGCGCGGACGCAAGCATCGGGCGGTGCCGTGCGTGCCACAGGACGGCACGCGGCTTTGCAAGTTCGCGGTTGCGCCGATAGAAGAACCGCCGACAGGATCCAATCCAGAGGTGAGACGATGACGGTCGCCACGGCGTCAGACCCTTCGAGGCTGGCGGAACTCCGCGCCAAGATCGACGCGATCGACGAGTCCGTGCACCGGCTGCTGATGCAGCGGGCGATGGTGATCGACGAGCTGATCCAGGTGAAAGGTACGGCACGCAACGGCGCCGCCTTCCGCCCGGGGCGCGAGGCCGACATGATGCGCCGGCTCGCCGCCCGCCATCAGGGCCATCTGCCGCTGACGGCGATCGAACACCTCTGGCGCGAGATCATCTCGACCTTCACGGCGCTGCAGGCGCCGTTCGACGTCGCGGTTTCGCTGGGCGGCCACCCGGTGGCCGCGGTCGAGGCAGCACGCTTCACTTTCGGCTTCTCGGTGCCGCTTAAGGCGTGCCCGGCCGCCGGCGACGTCGTCGCCTGGATGGAGGAAGGCGGCGACCGGCTCGGCGTTATCCTGCTGCAGGAGGAGGCCGGCGCCTGGTGGGATCGGCTGCGCACGGCGCAGATCGTCGCCCGCCTGCCCTTCTTCGAGGCCGGTCGTCGCGAGGCCGGCGTGCCGGCGCTGGTGCTGGCCCCGCCGCTGGCCGATCCGGTGCCGCCGGAGATCGCCTGCTACGCGGTCCGAGGCCAGTCTGGGGCGGTCGATGCCCTCGTCGCAACGCTCGGCGCCGAGAGGTTGGCCAGCCACCGCGACGGCGATCACGTCTCGACGCTGATGGCAGCGCCCGACAGCGGCACGGCCAGCGCGGCGATGGCCGCGGCGGCAGGTCTCGACATCGCCGCCGTCGGGGGGTATGCGGCACCGCTCGGCATCGACGCCTGAACAGCCGCCCCGCGCGCGCTTCTCACAGAGTTCAAGGACACTGACATGGCACCCGTTTTGCGGCCGGTTCCCAAGCCCGGCATCATGGACATCACGGCCTATGTCCCCGGCAAGAGCGCGGCCCCAGCCGGGGTGAAGCTCCACAAGCTGTCCTCCAACGAGACGCCGATCGGCCCTTCGCCCAAGGCACGGGAAGCGATGCAGGCGAGCCTCGACCATCTCGAGCTCTACCCGGATCCGCAGGCGAAGGCGCTGAAGCAGGCGATCGCCGAGACACACGGGCTGAACCCGGCCAACATCTTCTGCGGCAATGGCTCGGACGAGGTGCTGGGCCTCCTCTGCGCCGGCTACCTCGCGGCGGGCGACGAGGCCATCTACACCGAGCACGGTTTCAGCGTCTACGACGTCTACATCCGCGCCGCCGGCGGCGCCCCGGTGATCGCCCGGGAAACCGATGCGCGCGCCGACGTCGATGCCATCCTCGCCTGCGTCACCGAGCGCACGCGGCTGGTGTTCCTCGCCAATCCGAACAACCCGACCGGCACCTACATCCCCTTCGACGAGGTGCGGCGCCTGCAGGCCGGCCTGCCGCCGCACGTCATCCTGGTGCTCGACGCCGCCTATGCCGAATACGTCCGCAAGAACGACTATGGGGCCGGCATCGAGCTGGTGTCGGAGGTGGAGAACGTCGTGATGACGCGCACCTTCTCGAAGATCCACGGCCTTGCGGCGCTCCGCGTCGGCTGGATGTACGCGCCCACCGCCATCATCGACGCGCTCGACCGAATTCGCGGGCCGTTCAACCTTAACGCCCTAGCCATCGCGGCGGGCGCGGCGGCGATCCGCGACCGCGCCCATGTCGAGAAGGCCGTCGCGCACAATAATGAATGGCTGGACTGGCTGACGGCTGAATTGACCGCGCTCGGCCTTGAGGTCACGCCGAGCGTCGCCAACTTTCTGCTGGTCCATTTCCCCGAGACGCCGGGCTTCGGCGCGGTCGAGGCGGATGCCTTCCTCACCGCACGCGGCTACATCCTGCGCGGCGTCGCCGGCTACGGCTTCCCCAACGCGCTCCGGATGACCATCGGCACCGAGGAAGCCAACCGCGGCGTCGTCGAGACGCTGCGCGAGTTCCTCGGCAAGGCACCGGCATGAGCGAGCCCCTGTTCGAGCGCGTCGCGCTGATCGGCATCGGCCTGATCGGCTCGTCGATCGCCATCAACATTCGCGACAGAGGCCTTGCCCGGCACGTCGCGATCTCGACACGCAGCACCGCAACGCTCGCGCGCGCCGAGGAACTGCATCTCGGCAACAGCTACCACGCGGATTCCGCCGAGGCGGTGCGGGATGCCGACCTCGTCATCCTATCGGTGCCGGTCGGCGCCTCGGGCTCGGTGACACAGGCGATCGCGGCCTCGCTGAAGCCCGGCGCCATCGTTTCCGACGTCGGCTCCGTCAAAGCCTCGGTGGTCGAGCAGATGCAGCCGCACCTGCCGGCGAACGTCCATTTCATTCCCGCCCACCCGATCGCCGGCACCGAGGAATCTGGGCCGGATGCGGGCTTCCTGACGCTCTTCGAAAACCGCTGGACCATCCTGACGCCGGTGCCGGACACCGACGGCGCCGAGGTCGACCGGCTGCGCGCCTTCTGGAGCGCCTGCGGGGCGCGGGTCGAGGTGATGACGCCGGAGCACCATGACCTTGTGCTCGCCATCGTCAGCCACGTGCCGCACCTCATCGCCTACAACATCGTCGGCACCGCCGCCGATCTCGAGACGGTGACGCAGCAGGAAGTGGTGAAGTTCTCCGCCTCCGGCTTTCGCGACTTCACGCGCATCGCCGCCTCCGACCCGACGATGTGGCGCGACATCTTCCTCAACAACCGTGACGCGGTGCTGGAAATGCTCGCCCGCTTCTCGGAGGACCTCGCCTCGCTGCAGCGCGCGATCCGCTGGGGCGACGGCGACGCTTTGTTCGACCTCTTCACCCGCACCCGCGCCATCCGCCGCTCGATCGTCGAGGCCGGCCAGGACACCAACGAGCCGAACTTCGGCCGCCAGCCGATCCGACGGGACGTGTGGAACGAGGACGGCGAGCCCAAGAGGTAAATTTGCCAACGGCCTACCCCAGTTGACCAAGATACGTATCGGTGGTTTCGTCGTGTCGCTTCGCGGTCTTGTGTCAGCACTGATGCCGATCGTCCGGAATGATGGGTACGCATAATGGCAGTGAAAGGTCACTCCATGCCTGAAACCGACAACGATCGCATTATGCTTAAATCGGAAACGATGCGGCTTGTCCACGAAGCGGTCGACGCGGGCGAGTTCGGGTCGACATCAGACGCGCTTGAGGATGCTGTGCGCGTCTGGCAGCGCGGGCGTATCGAGAACATAGAGCGTCTGGACGCAATCCGGGAACGCATCCATCGCTCGCTCGCCGACCCTCGCCCAAATCTGACAAGGGCCGAAGTCGAAGCAGAACTCGAGCGTTTCATAGAAGAACGGGCGCTAAGTTCGCGCCATGTGGCGCGCTAAAGTCGTCTATCGACCTGAAGCGAACGCAGACGTCCAGCGGATACTGACCGTCGTCACGGAACGCAGCGGCAGTGCGATCGTCGCGCGTCGCTTTGTCGACCGTATTTTGGCGCGCTGCGAGAAAATCGGTGATGCGCCGCATGGGGGTCGACCGCGCGATGATCTAGCGCCGGGGCTGCGCACCGTTCCCTTCGAGCGAGTAGCGGTAATTTTCTATTGCCTGACTGACGTCGTCGTCATCTCGAACGTCTTCTACGGCGGCAGGAACTACGAAGCGTTGTACCGGCCAAGCGAAGACGCGTCTTAATCTAGCCGCGGAACCCGTCCGAGCGGGATCATCCCGAGTGCCGCCTTGCCGTCGCGGACGGTGATCTGGATCGTCGTCTTGCCGTTTTCAGTGCGGCCGGCGAAGGCGATGCCGGAGGCGACGGTGGAGGCAAGGCCCGCGAGCTGCGGTGCGGCGGCAGTAACCAGCGAGACGACGCCCTCGACGTCGGCGACCACCACGGTGAAGTCGCCCGAGACGCGCTTCTCCGTATCGACGCTGAACGGGCCGGAGACGGTAGCGCTGCCGGCAGCGCCCGGGAGGACGACCGAGAGGGTGCGGATCGCGCCGGACTTGCCGGCGAGGGCGTCACCGAGCGTCTGGCCCTCGCGCTGACCCGCCAGCCAGTCGGCCGCGCCTTCCACCGTGACGTCGGCCGCAACGTCGAAGGCGGGAACGGCCGCCAGATGTGGGGCCATCAGCCGGATCCCTCTGTCGGTGACGGCGACGTCGAGCGCTCCATCGCGGCGGCGGGCATGCACCTCGACATGGTCGGACTGCACCATCGGCAGGCGGGCGCCGGCCGGCTGGTTGAGCGCAATCTTCGGCGCCTCGAGCACCAGAGCGAAATGGTCGATGCCGGCGGTCCAGAAGCTGGTGCTCGACTGCGCCAGCGCCCAGGTCACCTCGAAGGGCGGCATGCCGCTTGCTGCGATGGTCAGCGGTCCGTCGAGCTCCGCGACGACCTTGTTCGGCTGGTAGATCTGCGCGGCCGTCCGCAAGGCGCCGCCATCGGCGCGAAAATTCTTCTCGGGCGCGTCGATGTCAAGCGCGTCGCAGCGAAGGCCGAGCCGGAAGGGGTAGCCGAAGACGCTCTGCTTCTCGCAGCCGATCCGCACCCCTTGCCCGCCGGCCGTCTCGATCCCGGCGCGGACCGCGCGGTCGAGCTGGTTGGCCAGATAGTACCAGGCGCCGGACAGGGCCGCCGCCAGAAGCACCGCCACGAGCGCGATCCAGACGAAAGGGCGAAACGGCCGGTTTTTCGCCGGCAAGCTTGACGGGGCCATGCTCTATCCTCTCAGTGCCACCCCATCCCGGAAAGAGACGAGGTGATCCGACCGCAATGAACGATCTATGGGTTTTTGGCTACGGCTCGCTGATCTGGCAACCCGGCTTCGCCTTCGAGGAGCGGGTGAAAGCGCGTTTGGCCGGCTATCGCCGCTCGCTCTGCATTCGCTCGACCGTGCACCGCGGAACGCCGGAACGGCCGGGCCTTGTGTTCGGGCTGGACCGCGGCGGCTCTTGCATCGGGATGGCGTTCCGGATCCGTCACGAGGACCGGGAGACGGTGACGGCCTATCTGCGCGAACGCGAACTTGTGACCAACGTCTATACCGAGCGCACGCTGTCGGTGCGCTTGCTCGACGGTCGCCAGATCCAGGCGACGGCTTTCGTGGTCGATCGCGGCCACAGCCAGTATGCGGGCAGCCTGTCGGTCGACCATGCCGCGGAGATCGTCGCGCGCGGGCACGGTCGCTCGGGCGCCAATGTCGACTATGTCCGCTCGTCGCTGCAAGAGATCCAGGCGCTCGGGTTGAAGGACACTTGGCTGGAATCCGTGGTCGCCCGGCTGCCGTCCTGATTCGGGAAAGCTGATCTCAAATGGCCATCGACACCAGGCGACGCTGGCGGCCGCCCGGCTCTGGGGGAAGACGACAGGCCTCGGAGCCTCAGGCCTCTTCTGCGAGCCGCGCGGCGATGAGGTCGGTCATCGGCAGGTCGGTCCGTCCGCGATAGGCCTCGCGAAGTTGTGCGTTCGAGCGGCCCTCAATGGCGCCCTTCAACCCACGCAGCATCTGGTGGCGGTCCAGCCCCGGCGGCAGCGCGGGCATGAACTCGGCCTGCACGGTACCGGCGCGGCGCAGGAAACTGTCGCGCGGCCAGAACACGCCGGAGTTCAGCGCCACCGGCACCAGCGGAACGCCGAGCTGGGAGTAGAGGAAGTGGACGCCCGGCTTGTAATCGGGCTCGGCCCCGGGCGCGGTGCGCGTTCCCTCGGGAAAGATGATGATCTGCCGGCCTTCCGCTACCGCCCGGGTGGCGCCGACTAGGATCGACTGCAGGGCGGCGCCCCGCTTCTCCCGGTCGACCGGGATCATGCCGAGCCGGCGCGAATACCAGCCAAACAGCGGGATCTTCATCAGTTCCTTCTTCAGGATGAAGGTCGGCCGGTCGAGTTCGGGCACCAACGCGAAGACTTCCCAGAAGGCCTGGTGCTTGGCGGCGATCAGCGCCGCGCCGGGCGGAATGTTCTGCCGGCCGGAGAATTCGGCCTTCGTGCCGGTGATCACCTTCAGCAGCCAGAGACTGGTCTTCGCCCAGCTTTTCGTCACCCACCAGATCACGCTCTCACGCCCGAAAAACACCATGGGCGCAAAGAGCACCATGTGGCCGATCAGGTTGAGATAGAAGAAGGCCGTGAAGACGAACGATCGCAGGGCGGTCATCGTGGCAAGGTTTCCGTCTGAGGGGCACAAGCTGCGCCGGGCCGACGCGCGCGTGCACGATGCCGTACCAAGCCCATAGCCGCCATCGATGGCGGCATCAAGACGGGCGCTTGACCGCCGAACCTGCGGAGAACAGCGCCCGCGGCGCCTCGACACCCGCGGCAAGTCGCAGCCGGGTGGCGATGAGCTTGGCGTACTCGACCATCAGGACCTTCATGCCGAGGGCTGTCGGCACGGTCTGGGTCGACCAGAGATCGCCGCGTGCCACCGGATAGGGACGGATCACCGAGACATGGGCAAAGCGCTCGAACTCCAGGAGCGTGCGCGGCATGTGGTAGTCGGAGGTAACCAGGATGAGTTCCTTAAAGCCGAGATTGCGCGCCCAAAGATCGGCCATCTCCGCATTACCGACGGTGTTCAGTGCGTCGTAGTCGAGGTCGACGCAGCAATCGAACCAGCCGCGGTCGGTATCGGTCAGCTTGGAGAGGGTTGCGATACTCGTTCCGGGGTTGACGCCCGAGATGAGCAGCCGCTTGGCGCGGCCTTCCTTCAACAGGTCGATCGCTTGGTCGACGCGCAACGCGCCACCGGTGAGAACGACGATACCATCCGCCGACTGAACGCGCTGCGGCGTGTTCAGCGATGCGACTTCCTGGGTGAAGCGTAGGAACCCGCCGCCGAGATAGCCAAGCCCGAGAAGGCTTGCGGCCGCCACCGTCAGCGCCAGCTTCCGGCGCCTGCTGCCCCGACCGCCCTTCCCTCTATCCAGGCCCTTGCGAGCATCACCCGCCGCCGGCCGACCGGCGTCGTGAGACGCCGCGTGCCGGGAGGAGAAGGGAGCTGAGAACGACGACATCTGGATTAAGCTGGGTTCCGTTTCGGTGGTGTAAAGGGTGGGCGCAAATGGTTAACGATTTGGTTTGACGTCCCGATCGGAAACCGGCGCGCCAGAGATATTCATGCCTCGACCGGCGAAATCATATCGATCGCGGCGAGTTGCCGCTTCACCGTCAATCGCGAGGTGAACGCAGTGAGACCGCCGACTGTTGCAATCAGCACGACGACGCCGGCATAGCCCCTCCAGCCGATGGCGAAGGAGCCAAACAGCGCGCTGATCTGGTCAGCCTCCGGCGTTGCCTGGTTGGACTGAGTCCAGAAGCCCATCAGGACGAAAACCATCAGCGCGACGGATCCGCCGGCCATAGCCCCGACGAGGCCGAGCTTCAGGAAGTGGCCCTGGAATTCCGCGGCGATGAAGCTCGACCGCGCGCCGACGAAATGCAGCACCTCGATGATGTTGCGGCTGCCTGACATTGCGCCGCGGGTGGCGAAGATCACCGTCAGGACGGTCGCGATCATCACCAGAATGAGGATCGCCGCGCCGATCAGCACGGTGGCGTTGGCCATTGAAACGAGGCGTGACACCCAGGCTCGGTGATCGTCGAGGCTGGCCTGCGGCACGGCCGCGACAAGCTTGGCCCGAAGTGCGGCGAAGTCGGGCTGGGCGGATTCGTCGATGGCGACGAGCACGAGCCGCGGCACCGGCAGGTCGTCGAGGTCGAGACCTTCGCCGAGCCAGGGCTCGAGCAGCCGGCCGGTGGCAGCATCGTCCATGATGTTGGCGCTGGCGACGCCCGGCGTTGCCAGCGCGATGCCGCGCACCGTCTCCAGCGCCTTGCGCATGTCGAGCCCATCGTCGGGGCGCACCTGCACGGTGATCTCGCGCGAAATCTGGCTCTCCCAGACCGAAGCGGTGTCCGAGACCAGCGTCACCGCGCCGAGCGTCAGGCTGGCGAGAAAGGTCATGATGCCGATCACCGTCATCAGCGCCCGGCCGGCGACATTGCCGGGCGGCACGATCGGCGTCGGCTTGTCGACCTGCCGACGGGCGAAGCGCCGGATCCGGCCGCGCAGGCTGGCAATGAGGGCCTTGCGGTCAATCATAGATGTCGAGCCTGCCGTCGGACAGGATCAGCCGGCGCGCCTCGACCTGGTCCATCAGGCCGAGATCATGCGTGGCGATGATGACGGCCGTGCCGGTGCGGTTGAGCTCCATGAACAGGCGCAGCAGCCGGCGGGCGAGAGGCGGGTCGACATTGCCTGTCGGCTCGTCCGCGAGGAGGATGTCGGGCTGGTCGATCAGCGCCCGAGCGATCGCCGCGCGCTGCTTCTCGCCGCCCGAGAGCACCACCGGCAACGCGTTCATGCGTTCGCCGAGGCCGACCCATTTGATGAGGTCGATGACATCCTGGCGGTAGCTCGCCTCCTCCTTGCCGCGCACCCGGAGCGGGAGCGCGACGTTCTCGTAGGTGGTCATGTGCTCGAGCAGCCGGAAATCCTGGAAGACGACGCCGATGCGCCGGCGGATCGACGGCAGGTCGGCGCGCGAGAGAGTCGAGGCGTCCTTGCCGAGCACGGTGATCAGCCCGCGCGTCGGCTTCAGCGCCAGGAACAACATGCGCAGCAGGCTGGTCTTGCCGGCGCCCGAAGGGCCTGTCAGGAACTGGAAGGACTGGCGCTTGATCTCGAACGTCAGGTCGCGAAGCACCTCCGGCCCCATGTCGTAGCGCAGCCCTACATTCTCGAAACGTATCACACGATGCCTTTCCCGTGGCCGCAACGGACGCCGCCGGCAGGAACCCCTGCCCGCCGTCCTCGCCGTCGCCGCATGCTACTCTCAAACGCCGACAGTGTGTTCATTTCTGGCCGGCGCCGCGGCCAGGCTCCGGCACCCGCTTCACCCTTCGTTAACCATCATTCCTTACCTCATCCTAAACGGAACGGAGGAATCCGCGATGACGGAGCATCTCAATCGCGGTTCGGCCCGCCCGCGGCCAGCCCTGGTGATCGACGGCGAGGCGGTGCTGATCGCCCGGCATGCACGGGCCAAGCCGGTCGACGGCGAGGCATGGGCCGAAGCGCCCGCCCGCGCCGTCCCGCCCGCTTCCTCCGGCAGGTCCCGGCCGCAGCAGACGCGGCGGCGGACGCCGCCTGCCCCCGACCTTCTGTTCCAGGGCGCACCACGTCAGAGCTTCGCTGCCTCGGCTGAAGGGTCGCGCTCCGTCCTCCCGCGCTCTGTATGGATCGCCGGGGTGGTGACGCTGGCAGCCCTCGTGCCGCTCGCCGCGGTTTCTGTCTATACCGGCTTGGAGCGCGGGGCGCCCGAGGTCGCGGCCCTGTCGCAGCCTTCCAGCCCTTCATGGTCCCCTGCCCCGACCGTCGCAGCCGCAAAACAGGCCGACAAGCCGATCCGGATCCTCTATGCCACGCCGGCCGTGGCACCGACGCGTCTCGCCTTTAGCGGGGATACCCACCCGGCACCGCTTCCCGGCACGCTCGGCGGCGTCTATCCTGTCGCCGCCGGCTCTCATCCGGCCGGCGTCGCGCGGCTCGGATCCGTGCAGAATGTCCGCGACCTCAAGAACGCCGCCCGAAGGACACCTGCCGAATGATCACCGTGCGCGGCCGAGACATCGAGACGCTGTTTTCGCAGGAGGCGATCGCCGCCGAGATCGAGCGCCTGGCCGGCGAGATCGCCCGCGAAGCGCCGGAGGACCTCTTGGTGGTCGCCGTGCTGAAGGGCTCCTTCGTCTTCGCCGCAGACCTCATTCGCGCTTTGCACCGCGCGGGGGTCGCGCCGGAGGTCGAGTTCATCTCGCTGTCGAGCTATGGCGCTGGTACCACCGGCGGGACAGTACGCGTCGTGCGCGATGTCGAGACCGACGTCGCCGGGCGGAGCGTCCTGATGATCGACGACATCCTGGAATCCGGCCGTACCATCAAGTTCGCCCGCGACCTGATGCTCTCGCGCGGGGCGACGGCCGTCGAGGTCGCCGTGCTCCTCGACAAGCGCATGAAGCGCAAAGCCGACATCGAGGCGGACTATACCGGCTTCGACTGTCCCGACCATTTCGTCGTCGGCTATGGCATGGACGTCGCGCACGCCTTTCGCGAACTTCCCTTCGTCGGCCGCGTCGTCGAGGCCTGATGCGCGAAACGACAGGGTCAGGCTGGCGCAAGCCCGCCCTGCCATGCAAGACCTTTAGGCAAGACCGCATTGCGCCGCTTGCCCTTTCCCCACGTGTGGAAGGATAGAGTCATGGCCCGCATCCTGGTGGCCGAAGACGATGCCGGCGTGCGCCTTCTGGTGACCCGCGCCTTGCGGCTGGAAGGCCACAGCGTCGTCGCGGTGGAAGACGGCGAATATGCGCTGGAGCGGCTCGTCGAAGACGACGGCGCCTACGACCTGCTGCTGTCTGACATCCGCATGCCCGCGATGACCGGCATCGAGTTGGCTCACGCGACGCACCGGCAATGGCCCGACCTGACGATCCTCCTGATGACCGGCTATGCCGAGCAGCGCGAGGCCGCCGAGGACCTGATGCGCATCGTCGCCGGCGTCGTCGACAAGCCGTTCACCCTCAGCGAGATCAGAGAGCGGGTGGATGCGGCGCTCGGACCGCGAAGCGCGGCAGCGGAGATGGGCGAGGACGTGCCGCTGCGACGGTACGGGTAATGGACCCTACCAGTCCTCGCTTCGCAGTCCCTCGACCCGCGAGAACTCGCCCAAATTGCCGGTCACGACGACCAGCCCGCGGCTGCGAGCATGGCCGGCGATGAGAAGATCGTAGGCACCGATCTGAAGACCCTGTCGCTGAAGCGACATCCTGATCTCGGCAGCATGCGTCGCGGCATCCTCGTCGAAAGCGAGGACGGCCATACGCCCGGCCAGCCTGTTCACGTCGCGGCGGCTCTCAGCTGGCCGCGCAGATTTCTCGGCGCCGAACAACAGCTCGGTCCGGACGACCGTCGAGATGCACAGTGCATCAGCCTCTTCGTTGAACTTTTCGCGCAGGTACGGCGGACGATCACGCAGAACCCGAATACAAAGATTGGTATCCAGCAGATACCGCAGGCTCACAGCGCGTCTCGCTCTTGCACCGGCGGGTCCTCCGGCTCCTCGATTATGGTGCCTGGCTCGAGGAAGAAATCGTCCCAGGCGGCATCGGCGGGCGTGATGATCCGGCGAGGGCCATCGCGGATAATGACCACCTCCGTCACAGTGTCGGGAAAGGCAACGTCCTTGGCGAGCCTGACGGCCTGCGTCTTGTTCGACTTGAACAGGCTCGTCCGGGTCATAGAATGCTCCCTTAAAACAGGACACATATACAAGCGGTATATATCCTCAGCGACTGCTTCCTACAAGCTTCGCGCCTTCACCGCCTGGACCATGCCAATGGCGTCCGGGCTCGCCCATTCAGCGGGTCCGGTGATGACGCCGCGGGCGCATCCCTTGGCATCGACGATCAGGCTGACCGGCAGGCCGATGGTGACGCCCTGGGCCTTCAGGTCGTTGAACACGGCCATCGTGTCGTCGCGGTAGAACGGCAGCGCCTGGATGCCGGTGTCGGCGTAGAAGGCCTTCGGCGTATCCACGGAGCCGAGATCGACATTGATCGGGACGACCGCGAAGTCATCGCCGCCCTGGCTTTTTTCCAGCGCGTCGAGCGCCGGCATCTCGGCCCGGCAAGGCACGCACCAGGTGGCCCAGAGGTTGACCAGCAGCGTCTTCCCGGAGAACTCAGCGAGCGTTACCGGCGTGTCGTCGCCCTTGCGGAAGGCGAGCGTCGAGGCGTCGAACGGCGTATCCAGCGGCGTCACGGCCGCGACCTCCCCCTTGGCGGTATCGTTGAGCGCCTGTCGGAAGCCCTCGCTCGCCGGGCAGTTGCCGGCGAGCGTTTGATTGCCAGAGCCCGCCTCCATCACGTATATGCCGACGGCGCCCGCGAGGACGCCGGCGACGAGGGCCAGGACGCCGACAAGGGCGAAGCGGCGGCGTGGCGTTGCGTTCTGTTGAGACATGGCTGACCTTTTCCAAGCGTATTCGAAAGAACCGAGATGACCGAGAAGACGGCGGGCAACGAGATGTGGGGCGGCCGCTTCGCCTCGGGCCCCGACGCCATCATGCAGGAGATCAACGCGTCGATCGATTTCGACAAGCGTCTCTTCCAGGAAGACATCGCGGGTTCCAAGGCCCACGCGGCCATGCTCGCCGAACAAGGCATCATCACGTCCGAGGACGCCGCGGAGATAGCACGCGGTCTCGACATGATCCGACAGGAGATCGAAAGCGGCGCCTTCACGTTTTCGCGGGAACGCGAGGACATCCACATGAACGTCGAGGCGCGCCTCGCCGAAATCATCGGCCCGGCGGCCGGCCGGCTGCACACCGCCCGCTCGCGCAACGACCAGGTCGCCGTCGATTTTCGCCTTTATGTCAAACGCGCCTGCCAGGCGGCGGAGGCCGCCTTCACCGGCCTGATCGAGGCGCTGCTCGACCGGGCCGAGGAGCATGCCGAGACGGTGATGCCGGGGTTTACCCACCTGCAGGTCGCCCAGCCCGTGACCTTCGGTCACCATTGCCTCGCCTATGTCGAGATGGCCGCGCGCGACCGTTCGCGCTGCACCGACGCGATCGAGAGGATGGACTGGTCACCGCTCGGCGCGGCCGCCCTCGCCGGCACCGGCTTTCCCATCGACCGCCACAAGACGGCTTCGGCGCTCGGCTTCTGCGGCCCGACCCGCAACTCGATCGATTCGGTGTCGGACCGCGACTTCGCGCTGGAATTCCTGTCGATGGCCGCGATCGCCGCCGTGCACCTCTCGCGCTTTGCCGAGGAACTGGTGATCTGGTCGACGCCGCAGTTCAACTTCATCCGGCTGTCCGATGCCTTCTCCACCGGCTCCTCGATCATGCCCCAGAAGCGCAATCCGGATGCGGCCGAACTGGTCCGCGCCAAGACCGGGCGCATCAACGGCGCGCTGGTCTCGCTGCTGACGGTGATGAAGGGCCTGCCGCTCGCCTATTCCAAGGACATGCAGGAAGACAAGGAACAGGTGTTCGACGCGATCGACAGCCTGGCCCTCGCCCTTGCCGCGGCCACCGGCATGGTCCGCGATCTCGTCGTCAATGTCGAGGCGATGCGCAAGGCCGCCGGCCATGGCTTCTCGACCGCGACCGACCTTGCCGACTGGCTGGTGCGCGAGATCGGCTTGCCCTTCCGCGAGGCGCACCATGTGACCGGTCGCGCCGTGGCGCTGGCCGAAGGCCGCGGCACCGGGCTGGAGGATCTCACCGTCGAGGATCTGCAGACGCTGGAGCCGAGGATCACCGATGCCGTCTTCGCCGTGCTGGGCGTCGACGCCTCGGTGCGCAGCCGGACAAGCTTTGGCGGAACCGCGCCCGACAACGTTCGCCGCGAGATCGCCGAATGGCGCCAACGCCTTGCCGCCGCGCGGGGGTGATTTCTCCGGCGGGAGAAGCTATCAAGGGCGCGGGGAAGCGCTGGGGATGAATGCGACGATGAAGACCTTCAGGCTTTCGATGGTAATTTTGGCAGCGGGTCTCGCCTTGACCGGCTGCGGGCGCAAGAACCTGCCAGTGGCTCCAAGGCCCGTCACCGCGCCGATCACCTCAGGCGGCAGCGCCGGCACCAGCACCAGCCTAGCGCCAGTCCCGACAGGCTCGAGCGAGGCCGCGACCTTCCAGCGGGCGCAGCGCCTCGGCGCCAATGACAGCAACCTCAACGTCTCGCCGGCGGAAGTCAGCCGCAATACCAAGGCCGAGAAACAGAGTTTTCCGCTGGATTTCCTGCTGAACTGACCCCCCCCGACGCGATCGACGTCCGCACGGCCTGCCCTAACGGGCGCGCCCGGCGTTCCGGATGCCCTGACGATGAACCATTTCGAGTACCGCGACGGCACGCTCCACGCCGAGGACGTCGGCATCGCCGAGATCGCCAATGTGGTCGGCACGCCGTTCTACTGCTATTCCACCGCGACGCTGACCCGGCACTACCGCGTCTTCGCCGAGGCCTTTGCCGATATCGACGCCCTCGTCTGCTACGCCATGAAGGCGAATTCGAACCAGGCGGTTCTGACGACCCTCGCCCGTCTCGGCGCCGGCGCCGACGTCGTCTCCGGCGGCGAACTGCAGAGGGCGCTCGCCGCGGGCATCGCGCCGGAGAAGATCATGTTCTCCGGCGTCGGCAAGACGGCGGACGAGATCGACCAGGCGCTCAGCGCCGGCATCTTCTGCTTCAACATCGAGTCCGAGCCGGAACTGGAAATGGTCTCAGCCCGCGCCAAGGCGCTGGGCAAGACCGCGCATGTCTCGTTCCGGATCAACCCCGACGTCGACGCCAAGACCCACCACAAGATCTCCACCGGCAAGAAGTCCGACAAGTTCGGCATCGCCTTTGACCGGGCGCTGCCGGTCTATGCCCGGGCGCGCGACCTGCCGGGCATCGCGGTGTCCGGCATCGACATGCACATCGGCAGTCAGATCACCGATCTCGAGCCGTTTGACCTCGCCTTCAGCAAGCTCGCCGTTCTCGTCGGCGAGCTTCGGGCCGCCGGCCATACGATCAGCCATGTCGACGTCGGCGGCGGTCTGGGCGTGCCTTACCGCCACGACAACACGCCGCCGCCGCTGCCGGTCGAATACGCCGAAACGGTCAAGCGGCACGTGCGAGGTCTCGGTTGCAAGGTGGTGTTCGAGCCCGGCCGACTGATCGTCGCCAATGCCGGCATCCTCGTCTCCAAGGTGCTCTACGTGAAGGACACCGGCGACAAGGTCTTCGTCATCGTCGACGCCGCGATGAACGATTTGATCCGGCCGACCCTTTACGAGGCCTGGCACGACATCCGGCCGGTGACCGAAAGCCTCGGCGCCCCGCACATCACCGCCGACATCGTCGGCCCGGTCTGCGAGAGCGGGGACTTCATGGCGCACGACCGCTCGATCCCGGCGGTTGCGGCCGGCGATCTCATCGCCATCGCCTCGGCCGGCGCCTACGGGGCCGTGCAGTCCGGCACATACAACACGCGGGCGCTGGTGCCCGAGGTGCTGGTGAACGGGGACGCCTTCTTCACGGTCAGGCCCCGCCAGACGGTCGAGCAGCTGATCGCCCTCGACCGCTTGCCGCCCTGGCTGGAAGACTGACGCCTGTCGGTCAGCCGCGGCGGGATGCTCGGTCCGTCCGAAACCGCTGCGGGGACTGACGGGACGTTCACAGATCGGTCACCGCCTCGCCTTCGCCGCAAAAAATGCTAGGCTGGCCGCTGGACTGCACCAGACGAGATCGGGCCGAATGCCGAAAGATTCCAAGAAGGTCGCGTCCGCCGCCATGCCCGCCGACGCGGCACGGCTTCGGTCGACGCGCCGTCTGGCCGGGGCAGCAATGCTGTTCGAGCAGATCTGGCCGACGCTCTTTGCGCTCGCATCGATCCTCGCGGTCTTCCTCGCCTTCGCCTGGTTCGGCCTTTTCGCGCTGCTGCCGGGCTTTCTGCGCCTTGCCGTGCTGGTGGCATTCGCTGCCGCGGCCGGGCTGACGCTCTGGCGCGCCCGCGGGCTGCGCCTAGCCTCCCCGGCGGCGATCGACCAGCGGATCGAGAGCCGCAGCCGCCTCGACCACCAGCCGCTGCAGGTGCAAGCAGACCGGCCGACCGGCACGGACCCGATCGCCCTCGCCCTCTGGCACGAGCACCAGCGCCGCATGGCACTGCGGCTGCGCCATCTCACCGGCGGTACACCGGAGACCCGGACGGAGCGGCTCGACCCTTACGGGTTGCGCGCCATTGCCGCACTGCTGCTCGTCACCGCCTTCGCCTTTTCCTACGGCCCGGTCGGCGGCCGCCTGACCGACGCCTTCGCCTCGCCTGAGGCCTCGCCGCTGCTGGCGGCACGCGTCGATGCCTGGGTGACGCCGCCGTCCTACACCGGCCGCGCGCCGATCTTCCTGACCGATGTGGCGCTCGCCGGGGCCCGGGCAGAGACAGCCGACAGCCCGGCCGCGGCGATCGAGGTTCCCGAGGGCAGCGTCCTGTCGGTGCGGGTGTCCGACGGCAGCGACACCAAACTGACCTTCACGCCGGAGGGTAGCGACGTCGCCGAGGACATCGCGCCGGGTGGCGCCGGCGAACCTGCGGCCGCGGATGTAAATTCACTCGATGCGGACACCACGCCTAGCGACAAGGCCGCCGCTAATTCAGCGGTCGATGCGGGCTCCGTGGCTCGCCCCGCTTCCGGCCAGGACACGGCGGAACGGCCGGCGGCGGGCGAATTCGACGTGCCGCTCGTCGACAGCGGCACGGTTCAGCTCGCCTCGACTTTCCGCACGCTCGGCGACTGGCGTTTTACCGTCACGCCCGACGCGCCGCCGACCATCGCCTTCACCGACGAGCCGGCTGCCGCCCGCAAGGGCGCGCTGGAAATTCCGTTCACCGTTGGCGACGACTATGGCGTTCGCAAGGGGACGGTCGCGATCGAAGTGCGCGGCGCGCAGGCGGCCGGCGCGCGGCCGCTGGTTCCCGTACCGGAGATCACGCTTTCCTTGCCGCGGCGGACCAAGGGCGAGGCGAAGGGACGCACGTCCATCGATCTGACCGAGAGCCCCTATGCCGGCGCCGAAGTTGGCATGACCCTCGAAGCGACCGACGATGCCGGCCAAACCGGACGGTCCGAGACCAAGGTCCTGACCTTGCCCGAGCGGCCGTTCTCCAACCCGCTCGCGCGGGCGGTGGTCGAGCAGCGGCGGATCCTGGCGCTCGATGCCAATGCCGTGCCGCGGGTCACCGAAATGCTCGACGCGGTGACGCTGCGCGGCGAGGACTTCATCGAGAGCGCCTCGGCCTATTTGTCGCTGCGCGCCGCCCGCAGCCGCATCGCCAATGCCGAGGATGACGCGACGCTGGTGTCGGCGCTCGACTTCATGTGGCAGATCGCGCTGGGGATCGAGGACGGCAACCTGTCGCTTGCCGAGAAGAAGCTGCGCGACGCCAAGGAGAAGCTCGCCGACGCGATCGAGAAGGGCGCTGATGACGCAGAGATCGACAAGCTAATGGCCGAGTTGCGCGAAGCCATGCAGGAATACATGCAGGCGATGGCCGAGGCGATGAAGAACCAGCCGCCGATGAGCCAGGAGCAGATGCAGAACGCGCAGGAAATCCGCCCGTCCGACATCGAAAAGATGATGGACCGGATCGAGGATCTTGCGAAGTCGGGCTCCAAGGATGCCGCCCAGCAGCTGCTTTCCGAACTACAGCAGATGATGGACCAGATGCAGGCGATGCAGCAGCCTGGTCAGCAGCAGCAGCAGCAGCAGGATGGCCAGCAGAACGCCATGCGCCAGCAGATGGACAAGCTCGGTGAGATGCTGCGTCAGCAGCAGGCGCTGAAGGACAAGACCTATGAGCTCGGTCGCAAGCAGATGCAGCAGCAGATGCAGGACCAGATGGGCGAAGGGCTGAACAACGAGCCGCAGCCGGGCGAGCAAGGGCAGTCTGGTGAACAGCAGGCTGGCAAGCCGATGACGGCCGATGAGCTGAAGCAAGCGCTGGAGGATCTGAAGAAGCAGCAAGGCCAGCTGCAGAAGGATCTTCAGTCGCTCCAGGACGGCATGAAGGGCATGGGCATGGAGCCCGGCGAATCGCTCGGCGAAGCGGGCAAGGCGATGGGCAAGGCCGAAGGCGCGCTTGGCGAGGGCAATTACGGCGAGGCAGTCGGCCAGCAAGGCCAAGCGATGGAGGCTCTGCGCCGCGGCGCCAAGGACATGATGCAGCAGATGCAGCAGGCGATGCAGCAAGGCGAGGGCCAAGGCCAGCAGCCAGGCCAGCAAGGGCAGATGGGCCAGGGCTTCAGTCAGGGCCAGCAGCGCTCCGGCCGCGATCCGCTCGGCCGGCCGCGCTCCACGCAAGGCGCAGACTTCGGCCAGGACGTGCGCGTGCCCGACGAGATCGACACGCAGCGCGCCCGCAAGATCCTCGATGCGATCCGCAACCGTCTTGGCGACGCGCTATCACCGCAGCTCGAGCGCGAGTATTTGGAGCGGCTGCTGAAGACGCAGTAGCTCCGCTCGGGCGCGGCGCGGAGTCGCGCTTTTCTAACGGGATGGCGGCGCGTCCCGACATCGAAGGCATGGCATGACCACACCCAAGTCCGACTGGGCGCCAGCGCTCTATCTCCGCTTCGAGGAGGAGCGCACCCGCCCCGCCCGCGACCTGCTCGACCGCATCCTGCTGCCAAACCCGCGGCGTGTCGTCGATCTCGGCTGCGGCCCCGGCAATTCGACCGAGCTTCTGGCGAGGCGCTGGCCGGACGCTGAGATTCTCGGGCTCGATACCTCGTCGGCGATGATCGAGGCGGCCCGCCAGCGCCTGCCGGAGTGCCGCTTCGAGATCGCCGACATTTCGGCATGGTCGCCGGAAGAGGCGCCCGACGTGATCTTCGCCAATGCGGTCCTGCAATGGCTGCCCAACCACCAGCAGCTCCTCCCGCGCCTTCTCGCCAGTCTGGCGCCGGGCGGCGTGCTGGCGATCCAGATGCCGGACAATCTCGGCGAGCCCTCGCATGTCGCAATGCGCGACACCGCGGCGGAGCCGGCGTTCGAAGCCTACACCACGGCGGCCGCGGGCGCCCGCACGACCCTCCCGCCGCTCCCGGTAAGCTATGACGACCTTGCAGCGGATGCCGACTTGGTTGATGTCTGGCGGACCATCTACCACCACCGCATGGACGACCCGGCGGCGATCGTCGAATGGCTGAAGGCGACGGGCTTACGACCTTTCCTCGACGCACTGCCGGCCGAGTTGCGACCGGCATTTCTCAAAAGCTACGAGGCGAAGGTCGATGCCGCCTATCCCCAGCGCAGCGACGGACGCCGGCTGCTGGCGTTTCCGCGGATCTTCATCGTGGCGCAGCGGGCACGTTAGCCTCGTAGATCAGTCCTCCGTCATCGGGGTAAGCTGGCGCCCGCCGGCGGCAGGGTAAAACTGCGCTGCTTGGCGGCGGTCATGCCGATTGTCCGGATCCGTCAAGGAAGGACATGAGACATCCGGCTAAATTCCAAGTCAACGGAAGCCAATCGCTCGTTCGCATGCCCGGCCACCGAGCCCTATCGCGTCGGGACCGGCACCTCGCCGCGGTAGTCGTAGAAGCCGCGGTGGGTCTTGCGGCCGAGCCAGCCGGCCTCGACGTATTTCACCAGCAGCGGACACGGCCGATATTTCGGGTCGGCAAGACCGTCGTGCAGGACCTGCATGATCGACAGGCAGGTGTCGAGGCCGATGAAGTCGGCGAGCTGCAGCGGGCCCATCGGATGGTTGGCGCCGAGCTTCATGGCGGTATCGATGCCCTCGACCGAGCCGACGCCCTCGTAGAGCGTGTAGATCGCCTCGTTGATCATCGGCAGGAGGATGCGGTTGACGATGAAGGCGGGAAAATCCTCGGAGACGGTCGTCGTCTTCTCGAGGGTGGCGACGAACTGCTGGGAGGCCTCGAAGGTCGGGTCGGCGGTGGCGATGCCGCGTACCAGCTCGACCAGTTTCATCACCGGCACCGGGTTCATGAAGTGGATGCCGATGAAGCGTTCCGGCCGGTCGGTGGCGGCGGCGAGCCGGGTGATCGAGATCGACGAGGTGTTGGTGGCGAGAATGGCGTCCGGCTTCAGCACCGGGCAGACCGTGGCGTAAATCTTGCGCTTGATCGCCTCGTCCTCGGTCGCCGCCTCGATCACGAGGTCCATCTCCGCGAGATCCTCGACGGCCCTTGCCGGCGCGATGAGGCCGAGCGCCGACAGCCTCTCCTCGGCCGAGATCTTGCCGGAGGCGCGCTGGCGGTCGAGCGTCGCGGCGACCGTGGCGATGCCTTTCTCGGCCCTCTCGGGCGAGACGTCGTAGAGCACGACGCCATAGCCGGCGAGGGCGACGACATGGGCGATGCCCGCCCCCATCTGCCCTGCCCCGACAATGCCGATCTTCCTCAGTCTCTCCGACATCCGTCCATCTTCCGCGTTGATTTTTGGCCCGCTTGCCTTGCGGCCGGTTCAGTCCCGCCCGGCCTGGCGCCGGCGCTGAAACAAACAAGGCCCCGCATCGCTGCGAGGCCCACAATCCTTTCACAAGCCTTCGCGGAGCGAAAGCGGTGAAATTTCCAATCCCCGGCAAGCGGGGCATCACGGCTAGAGCTTGGACTGCAGCTCCGGCAGCAGCGTGAAGAGATCGCCGACGAGGCCGTAATCGGCGACCTGGAAGATCGGTGCTTCCTCGTCCTTGTTGATGGCGACGATGACCTTGGAGTCCTTCATGCCCGCGAGATGCTGGATCGCGCCGGAAATGCCGGCGGCGATGTAGAGGTCGGGCGCGACCACCTTGCCGGTCTGGCCAACCTGCCAGTCGTTCGGCGCGTAGCCCGCATCGACCGCCGCGCGCGAGGCGCCGATGGCAGCGCCGAGCTTGTCGGCGAGCGGCAGGATCAGCTCCTCGAATTTCTCCTTGGAGCCGAGCGCCCGACCACCCGACAGGATGATCTTGGCCGAGGTCAGCTCCGGCCGGTCGGAGGTCGCCAGGCGATCCTCGACGAAGGCCGAGAGCCCCTTGTCGGCCACGGCCTCGACCGTCTCGATCTCTGCCGAACCGCCCTCGCCCGTCGTCGCGAAGGACGCGGTGCGGACGGTGACGATCTTCTTGGCGTCCTGCGAGGTCACGGTCTGGATGGCGTTGCCGGCATAGACCGGCCGCTCGAACGTGTCGGCGCTCACCACCTTGATGACGTCCGAGATCTGCATGACGTCGAGGAGAGCGGCAACGCGCGGCAGGACGTTCTTCACCGTGGTGGTCGACGGCCCGACGATCGCGTCATATTGGCCGGCGAGGCTGACGATGAGGTCGGCCAGCGGTTCGGCGAGGAGGTTGGCATAGGCCGGCGCATCGGCCTGCAGCACCTTGGAGACGCCCGATAGCTTGGCAGCGGCGGCGGCAACGTCGCCGACGCCCGCGCCGGCGACGAGCACGTGTACGTCGCCGCCAAGGGCGGTCGCCGCGGTCAGCGCCTTGGCGGTCAGCTCGGAAAGGCCGTGCGCATCGTGCTCGGCGATGAGAAGCGTGGTCATAGCGAGTTTCCTTTCATCGCTTGGGTCAGAGGACGCCGGCTTCGCCGCGCAGCTTGCCGATCAGCTCGTCGACCGAGGCGACCTTGATGCCGGCGCCGCGCTTGGCGGGCTCGACGGTGGACACGACGGTCAAGCGCGGGGTGACGTCGACGCCGTAGTCGGCCGCGGTCTTTTCCTCCAGCGGCTTCTTCTTCGCCTTCATGATGTTCGGCAGCGAGGCGTAGCGCGGTTCGTTGAGGCGCAGGTCCGCGGTGACGATCGCCGGCATCGTCAGCGCGACGGTCTGCAGGCCGCCATCGACTTCGCGCGTTACGGTCGCTTTGCCGTCCGCGAGCTCCAGCTGGTTGGCGAAGGTGCCCTGGCTCCAGCCGAGCAGCGCCGCCAGCATCTGGCCGGTCTGGTTGCAGTCGTCGTCGATCGCCTGCTTGCCGAGGATGACGAGGTCCGGCTTCTCGACCTCGACGACGCCCTTCAGGAGCTTGGCAACGGCCAGCGGCTCGGTCACGCCCTCGACCTTGATCAGGATGCCGCGGTCGGCGCCCATGGCGAGCGCCGTGCGGAGCGTTTCCTGCGCCTGCTGCGGGCCGATTGAGACGGCGACGATCTCGGTCGCCACGCCCTTCTCCTTCAGCCGGATGGCCTCCTCGACGGCGATCTCGTCGAACGGGTTCATGCTCATCTTGACGTTGGCAAGGTCGACGCCCGTGCCGTCCGGCTTCACGCGGATCTTCACGTTATAGTCCACCACCCGCTTGACGGCGACGAGGATCTTCATCCCGGAACTCTCCTATGACGCGCCCGCGCGGGGCGGGCCAAATGACGGCGGGGATGGCGTGCGTGCGGCTGGCTGCCCCGGTGAATCTGTCCGACCCGATATGATATTTTGACGTAAAGGTCAAAGAAAGTCACCGCAGATGCGGCGATCGAGATCAACTGTGCAAGGGTTTTGAGCCTTCCAATCCGATCTTTCAAGTCTCGGCGCGGCAGCGGCGCGCCTGTCCGCGACGTCGCTCGAATTGACCTCAGTCGTCGAGCACCGGGGGCTTGGCGAACAGCGGCACGCCGCGCCGTCGCAGGACCAAAGTGAGCATCGCCCCGGCAAAGATCCCGCCGGCATGGGCACCATAGGAGACCTCCTTGTCGCCCAGCGCCAGCATGGTGAACTGGTAGCCGATCCACAGCACCAGGAGGACGTAGGCCGGCAGCTTCAGCGGCACGCGGCCAAAGGCCAGCACCCAGATCCAGACACGCGGATGCAGCATCAGATAGGCGGCCGCGACGCCCGAGACCGCGCCCGAGGCGCCGAGCAGCGTCGCCTCCGATTCCGGCATCGACCAGGCATGTGCCGCCGCCCCCGCCGCGGCGCAGAGAAGATAGAACAGGATGAAGCGAAGGTGCCCGAAGGCATCCTCGACATTGTCGCCGAACACCCAGAGGAAAAGCATGTTGCCGAGGAGATGCCAGAAGTCGAGGTGGAGGAAGGCATAGGTGACGAAGGAAAATCCGGTCGGCTGGAGGAGATATTCCGGCGACAGCGCGGCATAGCCGTTCACCACCGCGGGAATGAAGCCATAGGCAAGCTCCGTCCCCGAAACATAGGCGCCGGTCTCGCCGGAAAACGACAGCGCGAGATAGAGCCCCGCACTCAGGAGGACGAGGCCGAGGGTGACGAACTGGAAGCGAATGCTTCGCAGGCGGTTGTCGTCATAGAACGGCAGGAACATTCGCAGCCCGGGGCAAGTGGAGACCGCCATCAAGCCTTGGCAGTCGCCGGAATGCAATGGCTGCAGGCCCCGGGCCGCCGCATCCGCCGCCCCGCATCCCGCGGAACGGCGTATCGAAGGCTCAGAAGACTAGCGAGAAGTCCAACCGCGCGCCGTTGCGCTGCGTGCCGTCGCCGAACTGCCCCTCATAGGACAGGCCGAGGCGGGCATCCTTGCCGATCGCGACGTCGATGCCGGCCCCGAGTAGCGCCGCATTCTCGGCGATCGGGGCGCCGACCACCGTGAAATTACCGGTGCCGGCGAGCGCCAGGCGAGCCGAGGGATCGGTGTCGCCGAAGGCATGCCGCCAGCCGACGTTCGCCGTCAGCGCGGCGTCGATGCCCGGACCTGCAACGGCGCGCGAGAAGCGGAGCCCCAGCGTCGAGAACGTGGTGTCGAGATCCCCGTCCGCCGCCGACAGGGCCGCCGCGCCGCCGCGCTCGGAGAAGCCGTCGACGTCGAGCGAGACATGCGCAAGGCCGGCATACGGCTCAAGGGTGGCAAGGGCCGTGTCGAAGCGGTAGCTGGCCTCGCCGAAAACCTGCAGCGCCCTCGCGTCATAATCGGCGGAGAGCTGGTCCGACACGCCAGCGAAGCCGAGCGAGCGGTCGGTGTCGATGGCATGCCAGGTGTTAATCACCCCGGCGCGCAGGCCGAGCGCGCCGACGCTCGTGCCGGCATAGACGCCGAGGTGGTAATCATCGGAATCGGCCGAGAAGCCGCGGCCGTCGACGTCGAAGCCGGTCTGGCCCCAACCGGCGACAAGGCCGATGCGCATCATGTCGGCCAACTCGGCATCGATGCCGACGAGGAAGCCGCCGCCGTCCGTGTCGGTCGAAGCGGTGCCGCCGTTGCCGTCGGTAGCACTCCAGGCACCGTAGGCCGTGCCCCAGGCTGCAATACCGCGGGGGTCGGGATGAGACGGGTCGCCGGCAAGAGCGGCAGCAGTGCTTTTGCCCGCAGCGATGCCGCCTGAGGCTGCGCGCAGCCGGTCATTGACGATCCCGCCGAGCGAGAAGGACTGCTCGACCAGGGCGCCACGCAAGGCAGCATGGCCTTCACCGGAGAGGCTGTCGAAGGCCGCATTCGCCGCCTCGGCATCGAGCAGCACGAGGGCGTCGTAGACGTCATTGCCGAAGGTCAGCCGGTCGACGCCCGTCGCTACCGCCCGCTGGTTGCGCGTCGCGGCGACGTCGGCAAAGCCGATGTCGTTGCGGTCGAGGCGCAGCGAAACGCTGGTCGCGGTGTAGCCGAGCGTCGGCGACAGGAAGGTATAGCTGGAGGTCGCCTGGCCGAAGCTGCCGACGACGCCGCCGGCCGCGTTGAGGATGGTGTAGGCGGCGGCGGGGCGATAGGTGCCGTTCTCGCCGACATGGAGAACCGACGCACCGTTCAGCGTCGCCGTGCCGGTGACGTCGACGCGGTCGCTGGCCGTGCCTAAGGGATCGACCTCGACCGCATAGACAGAGCCCGCCGCGAAGGTGAGGTTGCCGTCGACGGTGAGCGTGCCGACCGAGTTGCCGGGAGCGAGACGCGCGCCGGTGCCGAGAACCGTCGTCCCGACGGTGCCGCTGCCGCCGAGCGTGCCGCCGGCATCCACCGCGACGCCGCCGCCGAGCCGTCCGTTCACCGACAGAACGCCCTCCTCGACGCGTGTCGTACCGGCGAAGGCCGAGCCGTTGCCGGCATAGATGAGGCGCCCAATGCCGTCCTTGACGAACGCACCTTGCCCCGACAGCGTGTTGGAGAGCGTCGTCGTCTCCGCGGTGTCGAGGACGAGCGTCGCATCCGCCGTGATGGCGCCGCTGCCGAAAGCCGCGCCCGACGTACCGACCAGGCGGCCGCCGAAGACGAGGGTTCCGCCGGCATAGGTGTTGAGCCCGGCCAGCGTCAGCTCACCGGTCCCGGTCTTCACCAGCCCGCCCGGTCCGGAAATGTCGTTCAGCCAGCGATCGGCGGCGGCATAGCCGCCCTTGGAGGCGTCCATGTCGACGGTGACGGTCTGGCGGAAGGCGCCATAGCCGCCGCCGGCGGCAAAGAGGTTCAGCCGGTCATAGCCGAGGCCAATGTCCAGCGGGCCACCGGAGGCGTTCTCGGTCGTCGCCAGCACCTCGCGCCGCTGCTCGGCCGTCAGATAGGAGAAGCGCGTCTCCAGCAGCACCTCGGCATTGGCCGGCACCACGGGGGCGGCATCGGTTGGCCCGATCGCGGCGAAGCCATAGGTGGTCATGGCGTCGTAACGGGCCTTATCGACCTTGAACTGCGCATAGGCCTCGGCCGCCGTCGTCTCGGGATAGCAGAGCGAGACCGAACCGCCGCAGGACGTGGCGAAATAAGCCTGCGCCTGGTCGTAGGCTTCCTGGCGCAGCACCGGGTTCGCCATCAGGTTTTCGATGGCATAGAAGGTCGCGTGCATGCGGCCGCCGATGACGTCGAGGGCCGAATGCATGCCGGCGACGACGCGGTTGTCGCCGAGCTCGGCCGCCCGCATCACGAGATCCGAATATTGCTGCGGCACCGCATAGGCGAGGCCGAGGCCGGCGAGGAAGGCAGCGTTGGTGTGCCCGCTCGGGAAGCCGCCATCGGTCTGCGGCGTCGTGCTCTTGGCCGGCCGGAGCGAGGGCTGCACGATCGCCTTGAGGCTCTGGCCGTCGAGCGACTGGCGATACGGCCGGGGATAGCTGTAGGTCTCCTTGCCCGGCGTCGTCGTCGAATTGGCGCCCCGCAGCGCGCCGACGAGATCGACCACCTTGCCGAGTGCCGACTGGTTGGAGCCGAGGCCGTTGCCGGCATCGTCGAATTTCTGCGTCAGCGCCGCCGCCGGCCGGTCGGTGATGGTGGTGAAGGCGCCGGTGGCCGTCCTGAAACGATCGGCCAGCGGGCCGAGGCCGCTCGTCATGCTGTAGTTCTGGTCGCGGCGGTCGTCGAGATAGGCCGCGGTCTCCTGGGCATCCGTGCGCACGCCGGTCTTCTCGATGCTGATTTCGAGATTGCGCCGCAGCGTGGCCTCGCCCGCCGGCTTGATCGAACCGGTGTTCCACGTCGCCCCCGGCGTCCACAGCGTATCGAAGCCCGACAGGATCCGCACGGCCGCGCCGCGCGGGGCGGCGACATAGGCCTCCTGGGCGGCGGCCTGGCCGACCCCGACAAGGGCGGTGGTGGCGAGAGCCAGGGCGATGAAAGCGGGTTGGGTCATGGTGTCGTGCGCCTGTTGTCCGAACGGTTCGCCCGGAGCGCTAGACACAGTTTGTCACAGACAGATGATAGTCAGGTCGTATTAGTGCTTATCCCGGGGATCGCGGACTGGCAGCCGCCGCATGCCTCGACGATGTGGCCGTCACGCCGCAGTGTGGACCATGGTGGTGCAACCGCGAAGACGCACCAAGAGGTGGCGGGCCGGCTCCACCATCACATTTCGACTGAACATCCTCGTTGTGGGCTTTAAGTTCGCCAGTTTTCAGGCCGTAGACCCCAACGGTCGTCATCCTCGCGCGCAGCGCGGGGACCCATGCCTCAGCGGTTCCACCATCGGTTCACTAACGGAAACGGCTGGCCGAGTGCACCGCCGACGCTTCTTTTACGCCTTGGCATGGGTCCCCGCGCTGCGCGCGAGGATGACGATGCTTCAGAGGTCGGCGACAGTATTGCTCAGAGGTTGCAGGCTATCTTCGGCCTAGAGCTGCTCTCTGTATCGACCTCGGAGACGCTAACGATCGCGCCGCCGAGCCCGCAGAATCGCGCCCGTAAAACCGCTCGGCGGGGCGAAGGTCATGGCTTGATGGTCGGGGCTGGGGTGGCGAACCTTCGAGGGGCGTCCGTCCGAGCGCATGCGTGCCTCCGCCTGATGCCAGTCGGGCAGACCGTCCTCGTCCGTTTCCCCGTGCACGACGGACGCCTCGTCGCACCAGGCGGCAAGCTTCGGCATCGCCTTGCGGTGCGCGCCGTTCAGCATGTAGGCCCGCATCGCCTCGGCATCGTCCCAGCTGGTCAGCGTCCAGAACGTCCAGCCGCGGCCGGGCAGCAGCGATCCCGCCCGGAAACCCGGTGCCTGCTCGACCTGGCGCTGCGTCCGGAGGGCGTGCGGCACGAACAGCGGCAAGAAGCGCCAGGAGCGAAGCTTGAGCCGGGTGACGCTGATGAACGGCATGATCAGCGGCTGGCGCCGGGCACCCAGAGCACGTCGGCTCGGCCTTCGTCATTGGCGATCCGGGCGGCGACGAAGAGGTGGTCAGACAGGCGGTTGATGTAGGTCATCGCCGCCGCCGAGACGGTTTCGCCCTCGGTGCGCACCAGCGCGACCATCAGCCGCTCGGCACGCCGCGCGACGGTGCGGGCGAGATGGAGATGTGCAGAGGCGGGCGAGCCGGCGGGAAGGATGAAGCTCTTTAGCGGCGCAAGGCGCGCGTTCATCGCGTCGATCTCGCGCTCCAGCCGATCGACCTGGGAGGCGACGATCGCCAGCCGCTCATAGGGCAGCGGCTCGGGCGTCTCGGGCGTCGCCAGATCGGCACCAAGGTCGAAGAGGTCGTTCTGGATGGTGGCGAGCATCGCGTCGAGCTCGCCCTCGGTGTAGAGCCGCGCCATGCCGATCGTGCCGTTCAACTCGTCCACGGTGCCGAAGGACTCGATGCGCAGATCCGACTTCACCCGCCGCTCGCCGCTGCCGAGCCCGGTGGTGCCGTCGTCGCCGGTGCGGGTGTAGATCTTGTTCAGCTTGACCATGCGGGAAATGTCTCCGTCGAAATCGCGGGCGGAACGGGATGTTGCTGCGGCCCTTCGGGGCGCAGCGCCGGCGTCAGGCTCGGGAAAACCAGAGCGCGCCGACCATGATCAGCACGGCGATCGCCTGCAGCAGCACGCGCCAGCGCATCAGCTTCTGCGAGGTCATGCCAGACCCGCCGCGCATCATGTTGATGAGGCCGAGCAGCAGCACGATCGCCACGGCGATCATCACGACCAGAGCGAGGATGGAAAGGGTATCGGACATGGCGGCTTTCGGCTCCCAGGCTTGGCCGGTGATATAGGCTGGAACGGCGCGATAGGCGAGCCGCCGCCGCGCGCCCGGCGATCATGTCGCGGCGGGGGTCTCGGCCGCGGGCTTCTGGCGCCAGGTGGCGGCGGCGACGCCGAGACCTGCCAGCGCCATGCCGAAGAGCTGCAGCGGCGTCAGCGTCTCGCCGAACAGGAAGAAGGCCATGACGGCGGTGACCCCCGGCGTCAGGTACATCAGCGACGTTACCCTCGACACGGCGCCCTCGCGGATGAGGTAGAGCAGCAGGAAGACCGCGCCGATCGACAGCGCGACCACCAGCCAGGCCAGCGCCAAAACGAACTCGTGCGCCCAGTCGATCACCCGCGTCTCGAACAGAAGCGAGGCCGCCGCCATCGGCAGGAGTGCGCCGAGATACTGCAAGGCGGTGCCGACGCGCAGGTCGACGCTGCCGACGAAGCGCTTCTGCCAGATCGTCCCGACCGAGATCGCCACCGCCGCGATCACCGCCGGCACCAAGGTGATGGGCCCGAGGCCGCTGCCGGCATGGATCTTCGGCAGCACCACGAGGAAGACGCCGAGGAGCCCGACGGCAAGGCCGAGCCAATGCCGAGGCCGGATCGTCTCGCCTAGGAAACTGCCGGCGAGGACCGCGGTGAGAATGGGCTGCAGTCCGACGATGAGCGCGGCGATGCCTGCCGACAGACCGTGGCGGACGGCAAAGAACACCCCGCCGAGATAGACGCCGTGGATCAGCGCCCCCGCCAGCATGGCATGCAGCGCCGGCCGAAAGCCCGGCCAGCCGTTCGAGACGGTCGCGGCGATCGGCGCCAGGATAGCGAAGGCGATGACGAAGCGCAGCGCCAGGAAGGTGAAGGGCTCGGCATGCGGCATGGCATAGCGGGCGCCGACGAAGCCGGTCGACCAGAGCACCACGAAGACGGCGGGAAAGAAAGGAAGGAGGCGGTGCACGGCATTCCTCTTTGATCCGCAGGAGGGATCGGTGACTGCCCCAAGGCCGAAGCTGGCGCCGGGAGATCGGGGCCGATGGCAAGGCTCGGGTCGAAGGCGGTCCGGGCAGGACATTCCCGCCGGCGATGGACGGAACGCGTAACTGTGCCGCCGGACGAGCGGTAGCAGCGGCAGGCCCGCTCGGGAAGCACATCCGCCACAGGCCAGGCGACAAAGTCCCGCCCTGTCGCTGCGGCAATTGCGCCGCCTTGCGGCAACGCGTATCGCGGCAGGCAGCAACGCCGAGCCGCCGCCATGCAGATCATTCTCAACGTCATCCTGCCGATCTTCGCGGTGATCGCGATCGGCTTCCTCGCCGCGCGGTTCAAGCTTCTGGCCGGCGAGGTCGGCGACGCGCTGTCGAAGTTCGTCTTCGTCATCGCCGTGCCGACGCTGCTGTTCAGGACGCTCGCCACCGCCTCCTTCGGCGACGTCAATCCGCTCTGGCTCTGGGTCTCCTACTTCACCGGCGTGATCGTCACCTGGACGCTGGCCTCGCTGTTCGTGCGCAGCTTCATGGGTGCCGACCGCCGCGCCGGCGTCATCGCCGGCATTTCGGCAAGCTTTGCCAACACGGTCTTCGTCGCCATTCCGGCGGTGCAGCGCGCCTATGGCGACCCCGGGCTTGAGCCGCTGTTCCTGATCATCTCCGTCCACCTGCCAACGATGATGATCATCGCGACGCTCCTGATGGAGCGCGCCGCCGAGCGCGACGCCGCCGCCGAGGGCCGACCGATGCGCAAGGTGACGGTCACAGCGACGATCCGCCAGGTGCTGGTCAATCTCGGCCGCAACGGCATCGTCATCGGCATCCTCTGCGGCATCGCCTGGCGGCTGACCACCATCCCGCTGCCGGCCGAAGCCGAGGAGGTGGCGCGGCTGATCGGCTCGACGGCCGGCCCGGTCTCGCTCTTCGCCATGGGGATGTCGCTGACCCGCTACGGCCTGCGCGGCGACCTCCTGAGTTCGATCGTCGTTTCCGTGCTGTCGCTGACGCTGATGCCGGGTATCGTCTATGCCATCGGCGTCGAACTCCTGCCGCCGCTTTGGCTGAAGGTCGCCGTACTGACAGCCGCCTGCCCCGCCGGCATCAACTCCTACCTCTTCGCCGTCTACTTCAAGTCGAACGAGAAGCTGGCCGCGACGACCATCGTGGTGTCGACGCTGATGTCGGTGATCAGCCTCGGCGCCTGGCTCGCCATCCTCGGCTAGGGCATCCTGTGCCACAAAGTGGCCAGCGGGGACGCTGAACCCCGCTACACCTAGAGCCCTACCATCCGCCGGATGTCCTCTGCCGTCAGCCCCGCTGCCCGGAGCGAGGCAAGCGAGACGTCGCGGGCGCTCTTCGACAGCTTGCGGCCGTCGTCTCCGAGGATCAGCGCGTGGTGGTGATACTGCGGCGCGGGCAGGCCGAGGAGCGCCTGCAAGAGACGGTGGACCGACGTCGCGTGGAACAGGTCGCGGCCGCGCACGACATGGGTGATGCCCTGCAGCGCGTCGTCGACCACCACGGCAAGGTGGTAGCTCGTCGGCATGTCCTTGCGGCCGAGGACGACGTCGCCCCAGGCGGCGGGGTCGGCGGCGATCTCGCCGGTGTCGCCCTCTGGCGATCCGCCGCTCTCCGCAAAGGACAGGGCGCCGAGGCCGGCCAGCGCCGCCTGCATATCGAGCCGCCAGGTGAAGGCCTCGCCGGCCGCGATGCGCGCCTGCCTCTCGTCGTCGGACAGGCGGCGATCGAGGCCGGGATAGAGCGGCGCGCCATCGGGATCGCGCGGCCACGGCGTGCCTTCCTCCTCCTCGTGCCGCCCGGCGGAGGCGCGGATCTCGCCCCGCGACATGAAGGCGGGGTAGACGAGGTTCTCGCCCGCCAGCGCGTCGAGCGCCGCCTGGTAGTCGCCGAAATGACGGGACTGGCGGCGTGGCGTCTCGTCCCAGTCGATCCCGAGAAAAGCGAGGTCGTCGACGATGCCGCGCTCGAAGGCCAGCGTGCACCGGGCCCGGTCGATATCCTCGAGGCGCAGAAGGAAATCGGCACCGGCGTCCCGCGCCAGTCGGTGGTTCAGCAGTGCGGACAGCGCATGACCAAGATGCAGCTCGCCGTTCGGACTGGGGGCGAAGCGGTAGCGGCTCTTCATCAATGTCCTCTCCATCCCGGTTGTTGTCGGAAACGGGTGGCCGGCCTGCAGGCTTTTGGCAAGAATGCCGCGATGATTCTCTCCGACGAAGACCTCGCGCGTGAACTCGCCGCGCTCGCCCTTCTCGACCCGGCGCTCGGGCCGGCGATCGCTGCCGCTGGCACTGTTCCGCTGCGGCAGACGCCGGGCGGCCTGAAGGGGCTGGCGGGCGTGCTCGTCGGGCAGCAAGTATCGCGGGCGAGCGCGGCGGCGATTTTCGGGCGGCTCGAGACGCTCATCGACCTCGACGACCCCGCCGCGATCCTCAAGGCGACGGAGGCGGACTTCCGGGCCGCCGGCATGTCGCGCGGCAAGCAGGAGACACTCCTCGGGATCGCTTCGGCTTGCCTCTCGGGCGCGCTCGACTTCGAGCGGATGGCGCGCGGGGAACCGGCGGCCGCGATCGCCGAGCTGACGGCCCTGCGCGGCATCGGCGCCTGGACGGCCGAATGCTTCCTGCTGTTCTCCGCCGGTCATCTCGACATCTTTCCCGCCGGGGACCTTGCTCTGCAGGTTGCCGTGGCCGAAGCCCTCGGCTGGCCGGCTCGCCCGAAGGAGAAGGCGCTGGCGGCATCGGCGGCGCGGTGGGCGCCGCACCGCTCGGCCGCCGCACGGCTGTTCTGGGCCTACTACGCCGCCGTCACCCGCCGCGATGCCACCCCGACCGTTGCGATTCCCGGAGATCCCTTGCCGCTGAGGAAGGGCCGGCTTCCGCGCTGATTCGCCGCGGACACTTCGGCCAACAGGAAAGCGTGAGCGTAAAGTCTTGCAGCGCCTGCCGGACAGGCTTCACAAAGGCGACACGATAGGACACCATAGTCCCGGCAAACAGACGCAAGTCGTTTGGTGAAGGAGACTGTCCTTGACGATTGCAGTGGCGCAGAACCTATCCCCGGCGCTCGTTCTGAACGCAGACTTTCGCCCGCTCAGCTACTATCCGCTGTCGCTCTGGGGTTGGCAGGACGCCATCAAGGCGGTCTTTCTCGATCGCGTGACCATCCTCGCCGAATATGATCAGACCGTCCGCAGCCCGAACTTTACCATGCAGCTTCCCTCGGTCGTCTGCCTCAAGTCTTACGTCAAGCCAGCCCGGCATCCAGCCTTCACGCGTTTCAATGTCTTCCTGCGCGATCGTTTCCAGTGCCAGTATTGCACCTCGCCGAACGACCTGACCTTCGATCACGTCATTCCCCGCTCCAAGGGCGGCCTGACGACGTGGGAGAACGTCGTCGCCGCCTGCTCGCCCTGCAACCTCAAAAAGGGCGGGCTGATGCCGAAGGACGCTGGCATGCTGCCGCACCAGAAGCCCTACCAGCCGACGGTGCACGACCTGCACAATAACGGCCGCCTGTTCCCGCCGAACTTCCTGCACGAAAGCTGGCTCGACTATCTCTACTGGGATTCCGAGCTCGATCCGGAATAGGCTGAAGCCAGGCGGCTCTATCAGGCCGTCGTCATTCTTGGTCCGGGCGTCAGGTGCGGACGGCCTTCCCAAAAGCCGCACGCAGCGCGATGCCAGCGAACAGCAGCGAGGCGAGGACGTTCCAGCCGGCGAAGGAGAGGCCGAGGAACCGTCCCGCCGCCTGGTCGCAGGCCGGCGGATGGACGCTGTCGATGGTCGACAGGAGGTCGCCGGTGAGGTCGGCATTGCCTGCGGCGGCGCAGCCCGACGGCCCCAGCCAGAAATGCCATTCGACGCCGGCGTGATAGATGGCAAGACCGAGACCGTAGAGCATGGCCAGGCCGACAAGGCCGATCAGCCCGCGGGTGATACCGCCGGGGGCCCGGCGCGCGCCGGCGACAACCGCGACCAGCGCCAGCACGATGGAGACATAGTAGGGCGTGCGTTGCTCGAGGCAGAGGGCGCAGGGGATGTAGCCGAAGACATGCTCGAACACGAGCGCGGTACCGACCGTCGCCGCGCAGCCGACGAGGAGAACGAGCGCCGCCAGCGTCTGGGGCCGGCCGGCTGGCTGCGAGAGGCGTGCGTCCATGCGTCGATCTCCGGGAAGCACCGGGACGCCGCCCGGATCGCCCCTCCTCTAGCACCCGCCGCATCGGCGCGAAACGGCGACGCGCCGTCGCCAGCGACAGTGCGTCAGCGGCTTCACTCCGCACTGGACCAGCGCGGCCGATCTATGGCATGAAACGCCTGCAGTCGAATGGTCCCCGCGGGCGTGGTGGAATTGGTAGACGCGCCGGACTCAAAATCCGGTTCCGCAAGGAGTGTCGGTTCGATTCCGACCGCCCGCACCACCGCTCCCGGACCAGCTCTCCATCTGACGGTTTCCGACGTTTCACGGCGTCTAACGGTGAAGTCAGCTGTGACGACGAGGCCCGACGGCTTCAGGCCGGCGGCACCGCGCGGTGGCTAGGCCGCCAGCGCGCCCTGGCGGAAGGACGCGGTCCAGGCCGCGAAGTCAGAGGCTTCCATCGGCCGGGCGAAGAAATAGCCCTGCGCCTCCTCGCAGCCCATCTCGGCCAGAAGATCGGCAGCCGCGGCGGTCTCGACGCCCTCCCCGACGACACGGTAGCCGAGTTCGTGCGAGAGCGTGATCATCGAGCGGACGAGCGACTGCTCGCGCTCGCCCTCCTCGATATCCCTAACGAAGCTCTGGTCGATCTTGACGACATGCGCCGGGAGCTTCTGGAGGTAGGCGAGACTGCTGTAGCCGGTGCCAAAATCGTCGATCGACAGCTTGATCCCGGCCGCGGCGAGCATACTCAGCCGGTCGAGCGCGTTTTCCGCATCCTTCATCACGGCGCTCTCGGTGACCTCCAGTTCCAGCCGGTCGGGCTGCAAGCCGTGCTCGGCGACGACCGCGAGCACGCGCTGGACGAAACCCGGATCCTCAAGGTTGCTGGCCGAGACGTTGACGGACAATTGCAGGTCGATCCCCGCCGCCTGCCAGTCCTGGATCTGACGGACGGCCTTGCGGATCACCCAGTCGGTCATCGCATGGGTATGCGAGGACGGCTCGATGACCGGGACGAATTCGCCCGGCGCGATGGCGCCGAGCGTCGGGTGGCGCCAGCGCAGCAGCGCCTCGGCGCCGACGCACTGCCGGGTGGCGAGATCGATCCGCGGCTGGAAGACAAGCCGCAACTGGTCATCCGCGCCGAGGGCGGCCTGGAAATCCTGCAGCAGCGTGAACCGCCGGGTATGCGCCGCATCCGCCTGGGGATTGTAAAGTCCAACGGTCAGCGAGGCGTTTCGGGCCTCCTCGACCGCGGACTGGAGGGCGCGCAAGAGGTCCGTCGGCGCGGTGTCGCCGAAGACCATCGGCGCCACACCCGCGACCACTGTCATCAGGAATTGCGTGCTTGATTCCAGGCCAACCTTTGCAAGGGTCGACCGGAGAAGGGGCACATACTCGCTTTCCACCGCGCCTACCGGGGCAAGGTAGGCAAACTGGGTCGCCGAGACATGATAGCCGGCACGGCCCGGTCCAAGCGTGCGCGTAAGCCGCAGGGAGGCTTCGCGCACGATCTTGTCGACGCTGGAGGGGCCGAGCACGCGGGCGTAGTTGCTGAGCTGCGTGTTCTCAGCGAGGTCGACGAGGACGGCCAGCCGCCTCTGGCCGCCATGATCACGCGCCATGTCCTCAAGGTCATCCATGAACTGGTTGCGGTTCGGCAAGCCACTGATGGGATCGACGCGGCCGAAGGCGTGCTGCAACTCGATCTGAGACATGACCATGGCCGCCAGGTCGGTGAGCGCGGCAGCCTCCGCCGTCGACACGGTGCGCGGCTCGGTGCCGAGGACGCAGAGCGCGCCGAGGCCGAAACCGTCCCGCGTCACCAGCGGTGCGCCGGCATAGAAGGCGACGCCGTTCTGGGCGAGATGGCTATCGGCGTAGCAGGGATCGGCGGAAAGGTCTGGAATAACCAGCAATTCCCGCGTCTCCGCCACCTCGGCGCAAGGCGCGTTCTTGCGGGGGATGGAGTCATGTGGGACGCCGACACGCGACTTGAACCACTGGCGATCATGGTCTGTGAGGGATACCGCGGCAACGGGCAGGTTGAAGATCTGGCTCGCCATGCGCGTGATTCGGTCGAAGCTCTCGCTGGCTTCGGTATCAAGCAGATTCAACTGGTGAAGCGCGAGGAGGCGCTCTGCCTCAGGGGGATTCTGCATCGGGGGGTATCCAAGCCTTGGCATTTGCGCCCTACCGAAAGCGACACAGGTTCGGTAGCCGGAACCCCAATAGCGGGCACCACCTTAACACTCAGCAAAAATAACAGATCGACTTTTGAAGCTGTACGGAAAAACCGTGTTTACTAAATAATATATGGGTTTCAAAATGGAGAATTCAATAATTTAGAGTCGAAAGCTTTTCACGTTACAGTAAGATATACCTTCGCTGCACAGCTCTGACGGAAACCCGATCACTGGGAAGAAGCGTCGGCCGCCGGCGGCGCTAGGCTCGGCCCATCGCCGCAGGTTCAGGAGGCTCCGTCTCGACGGGCGAGCGGGACGCTGCCTTCCGCCGCGCGGCGAAAGTTCTTGCCATACGCCTTGCGCTCAGCGGGCCCGAGTTTGCGCATCAGAGGCGAAAACGTAAATGAAACACCCGAGCCGCCCACAGCTCCCTTGCGCACGGTGAAAATTCTGAGTGCTTCCGCAGAGTATCTTCGTCTCTATGAGCCAACCCGCGCTATTCGCAGGCCATCCACTTCGCCGGTCGCGCGGATGGCCCCGAAGGCCGCTGACGGTTGGGAAGGCCGCCATGATCATCGCCCAGATTTCCGACGCGCACCTGCGCCCGCCCGGTGTCCTCTACCAAGGCCTGGTCGATTCCAATGCCATGCTGGAGGAGGCCGTCGCGGCCGTGAACGCGCTGGTGCCGAAAGCCGACATCGTCCTCCTGTCGGGCGATGTGGTGCATGAAGGAAGCGATGCGGAATACGCCCATGCGCGCGATCTCCTGGCGCGCCTCGAAGCACCGCTCGCGGCCCTTCCGGGCAATCACGACGAGCGCGAGGCGTTTCGCCGGGCCTTTGCCGAGCAGCCCTGGATCTCCCGCAACGGACCGATGCACCTCGTGATCGAGGAAGCGGGTCCCGTGCGCATCGTCGGGCTCCACGTCACGGTGCCCGGCGCACACCACGGCCTGTTCGATGCGGTCGCGGCGGACTGGCTCGACGCAACGCTGTCTAGCGCGCCCGGGCGGCCGACGATCGTCATGATGCACCAGCCGCCGATCGCCTGCGGCGTTGGCTATCTCGACGACTACCGCTGCTTTGGTGCAGCCCATCTGGCGGCGGTCATCGGCCGGCATCCCCAGGTCGAGCGGATCGTCTGCGGCCATGTGCACCGGATGATGCAGCAGCGCTTCGCCGGCACCTTGCTGCTGACCGCCCCCAGCACGACCACCGCAATCGCCCTGCGGCTCGGCACCGACGCCGAGCCCGCCTCCTTCGTCGAACCCCCGGCCTTTCTGCTGCACCACTGGCGCGACGGCGGGCTGATCACGCATGTGATGCCGATCGGGACCTACCGAGGCCCCCTGCCCTTCGCCTGAGCGGCCGTCGAACCGATAGGCGCGTGCGTCAGTAGCCGTTCTGCCGGAACCAGGCGGCGTCGGCGGGGTCGCTGACCATCAGCCAGTCGGCCTGACAGAGCAGCTCTACCTCGTTCGTGACGACGGTGCCCTGGACGCCGTGGGTGTGGGTCGCCAGCTGCATCTCGCCCGACCATCGCATGCGGATGATGTTGCCGTTGGCGATCTTCATGAAAGACTTGATCGGCTTCTTCGACAGGTCCGTGGCGAGGAAGGTCGGGCCGTCCTCGTCGAGGCAAGGGAAGGCGCCGGCGAGGTTCTGAGACCATTTCGCCGCATCCGCCAGCATGCGGGTGACGTCGCGCACATAGGGCGGGCGCTTGCTCGTCTTGCTCGAACGCAAGAGATAAACGTCGGTCTCGATGTCGATCAGCCGCTCGTTGGAGACGATGGCGCGTGCATCGTAAAGCGCGAAGACGATCTTCGAGGCGCTGATCCGGTCCAGCGGCTCCCGCAGCAGTTTGCCGAAATCGGCCAGATCCTGTTCGAGTGTTCGCATCGTCCTGCCTTCACCTCGTTGCGGCAACGGCTGAAAGTGCCTGGCTCAGCCGATCCCCAGCGCGTTCTTGATCCGCCGGCGCAGTAGCCGGGCGACATTGGTGGCCGCGCGGGCCTTTACCAAGCCGTTGGCGGCGCGTTCGACCCTGCGGCCGCTTTCCGGCGTCAGGCCGATCACCAGCGTCTTGATCGGTATCCGGCCCTTCCACAAGCGATTCATCAGGAAATGATCGGGAACGGCACAGGAATCGGCCCTGAGCACCGCAGGATCGGCCAGGAGGGCTTCGCTCGCCATCAGCATCATCTGCAGTCCCGGCGAGGCCGCGGCATAGCGCTCGTCATAGCCCATCTTCCAGGCGAAGGCCTCGCAGCCGACGACAAAGCTGACCAGGCTGGCGATGGCGACGCCATCGAGCCGCAGCGTAAAGATGCGCGTGCGGTCGGCATCGGCGAGCTTGTTGACCGCCTCGCGGGCGAAGGCGGCACGGTAGCGGTCCATGATCAGGGCGCTGCGCTCGCGTCCTTTCCAGCCGCTGGCCTCGAGCGTCAGGAACTCCTCCATCGCCGCCAGCACCTCGGAAGGCGTGCGGGCGACGTCGAAGCCGAGCTCGCCCTGTGCGGAGAGCAGGCGGCGCTGGCGCTGCACCTCGCGCCGACGCTTCGGCGACAGCGCGTCAGTGAGCGAGGCTCCCTTGATCAAGGCGGCCCGGTCGAAAGCGTTGACCGCGGTCATCGGCAGGCCGAGCGCGTCGACCGCCTCGGCCATGGTGCGCGCGAACGGCTCGTCGATCCGCAGATCCGGGATCACCATGACGTCCGGCAGCTTGAGCTCCGGGCGCCGCAGCGTGACGAGCAGGCTCTTCAGCGTCGCCTGCGGATCGTCGCTGTCGACCAACGGCGTGCCGAGCGGGCCGAAAGGATGGGTCCAGGCGCGGATCGCCATCGGCCCGCCAAGCATGCCGATCCGCTCGATCGAGAACGGCATCAGGAAGCGCAGGCGGCTGCGGCGCGGGCCCTCGTCGCGCGCCACCATCAGCCGGACATGGCGCTCGTCGAGCCGCGGCATGGCGGGCACCAGGAATTGCGGGGCGAAGAACACGTTCTGGTCGATCGCCCGGCGCGTCAGGAAATCCAGTTCCGCGGCGAGGTCGAAGGCGGCGGCCGGCGCATAGATCGAGAAACGGCGCTTGCCGTCGCCCGACGCGACCTCGACATTGGCTTCCGGATTATCCAGCGGCCGGTCCTGGTCGAGCAGCGCAATCGCCGGGGCGGCGCTAGGCGATGCCAACATTTCGTCGACGAGCGGCTTGCTGCTCATGCCCCGCTCCCCCGGATCGCTGAATCGCGCGGCCGCGCCAGGATGAACAGCTTCAGGCCGAGGCGCCGATAGGCGACGGCGTAGAGCGCCCCTGCCTCGAAGACCATCGCGATCGCCGTCGACGATGCGGCGCCGTAGAGGCCGTGGCGCGGGATCAGGACGATGTTCAGGACAACGTTGACGATGATGGTCGCGAAGTACACGGCGGCGCACGCCTTCTGCTCGCCCGACATGGTGAGGACGCTCTCGGCCGGACCGACGGTCGACCGCGCGAGCACACCGATGATCAGGATGAACAGCAGCGGATAGCCCTCGTCGAATTCGGGCCCGAACAGGCCGAGCAAAAGGTCGCCGCACACCAGCATTAGAACCGCCATGGCGAGCGAGGGCCAGAACGTCCATCGTATCGTCTGGTGGATGAAGCTTTCGTAACGCTCAGCGTCACCGGAGTGCCGGTACTGCGAAAAGCGCTGCGCCGCGCCCGCCTTCACCGCGAAGTAGACGAAGTGCACCAGCGCTAGCGTCTTGACGCTGGCATAGTAGACGGCGACATCGGCCGGCGGCAGGAAGTGGCCGACCATCAGGATGTCGACATTGGTCAGGAGGTTGAAGAACCCCTCGACCAGGAAGATCGGCAAGGCGACCGCCATCCAGCGCCGCATGTCGTTTTCGCGCAGGCCCGGCCCCGCTTCCCGGCTGGTCTTGCGGTGGACGAGCAAGAGTTGTCCGAGCGTCGTCACCCAGGTTGCGACGAGCAGGCCGAGCACCGCGGTATCGGCATCAGGCGCAAGGCCGCCGAAACGCGTCAGGACCGCCATGGCGGCGATGATCAGCAGCGGCCGGACGATGAAGGTCGGCAGCAGCGCGAGGCGCGACAGCGAATGCGCCCGCGCGGTGCCGTCAAGCACCTCGCCCAGCGCCATCACCGGCAGACAGAAGGCGCCGAGCACCAGCGGCAGCAGGTAGTAGCCGGGAACGGCGTCCTGGAAGAGCCAGAGGGCGGTAAGCCCGATGGCGGTGAGAAGGGTCGCCGAGGCCAGCGCGAACAACCGGCTGGCGAGGAGAATGCCGCGCAGGAGATCGATCTGGTCCGTCGCCCGGTATTCGGGGGCGAAGCGGATCACCGCGGTCTGGAAGCCGAGACAGGCGAGGCCGCCGAGGATGACGCTGGCGACCAGCACGAAGACGAAGATGCCGTATTCGTCGCTGCCCATCCAGCGTGCCAGGAGAACCTGGCTGAAGAAGGCGATTCCCGCCGAGACGACCCGAATGGCGAAGGCGAAGAGAGCGATGCGGGCAGAAACCGCCTGCTCGGTATCGCCGGAGAGGGCGAGGTCGAGACGCACGAGAGACGGCCGCAGCCATCCCATCAGCCGCAGCGGCATCACATGCCCTGCGAGTCTCTCGATCGACAATACCACGCTGTGCCCGTTCCCCTGGGATCGGCAGGATCTGAGGTCCGACACTAGGCGCCCAGGCTTAAGATTTGGTCGCGTGGGCGGGTTCAATTACAAGTCAGGCAACCAAAAAGTCTTGTCTTCCGCCTCGCTCACCGCCGGACGTTAAGGCCGCTCAAGCTTTGCGGCCGATGCGGCGCCGTCAAAAGCCCGAGCGGATCTGGCGCCGAGAGCTTGCTGCCGCCGTCGCGGTCAGCCTGCAAAACCGCCTTCGCCGAGATAGGCGGTCTCCTCGGGCGTCGACGGGCGATCCAGGATCGCATTGCGGTGCGGGAAGCGACCGAAACGCTCGACGATGTCCCGGTGCTCGACGGCGAAGGAGACGTTGTCGGGGCCGATCTCCTCCATCCAGGCGACGCAAGCCTCCTGATCGCCCAGATCCTCCGAATGCATCAGCGCCATCGGGAAGAACTGGTTGACGTCGTCGCCGACCGTCAGGTGATCGCCCCGCCCGAGGGCTTCTTTGGCGATCGTCCGGGCCTTGGCATCGGTCGCATACATCCGCGGATCGCCACGGAACATGTTGCGCGGGAACTGGTCGAGCAGGATGACGAGCGCCAGCGCGCCGGTCGGATCCTCCGCCCAGCCGTCGAGCTCGCTAAGCGCCGCACGCTCGTAGATGTCGTGGAAACGCTGGACGATCTCGGCATCGAAAGCCGCGTCCTTCTCGAACCAGTGGTCGGGGCCGGCGTCGCGCCAGAAATCGACGATGGTCTGGGGATCGATGGCGTAGCTCATGGCGGGATCCGAAAAGTTTTCGCAGGCGGGGGATGTGGAAGAAGGCCGATCGTCGCTAGATGGGGGTCCGAATGCGGCGGAGACAAGGGTGAATGAACGAAACGGCGGTGGAACTCGACCTGCGCGGCCTGCGCTGCCCGCTGCCGGCCTTGCGCACGGAACGGCAGCTGCGGGGGATGAGCGCCGGCGAGAGGCTCGGCATCCTTGCCGACGATCCACTGGCGGCAATCGACATCCCGCATCTCTGCCGGCAGTCGGGGCATGTGCTGATCGCCGCGACGACCGAGGCCGATCACCGGCGCTTCCTGATCGAATGCGGCAACGCGTCGTCCGCCGCCTGAAAGCAAGTCGGCCCGCAGCTGCTGGCCAACGGCCTTCGCGGCGCCACCGGCAACAGACGCCCGCCGCCGTTCCGGTCAGAACGACATGCCGGGCACCGCCAGCGGATTGTCGGTCAGCGCCGCGCGGTCCGGCGCATCGAGGCGCGGCTCGCCGGCGAAGGCGGCGAAGAGATCGCGTACCAGCCGCTCGTCGAGCCCCTCGCCGATCAGTACCAGCCGCGAGGCGGGTGCGAAGTCGGCGGGCCAGGCGGCCAGGCGCGCCGGGGGATGCAGATGGTTGCGCACGCCATGCAGCACCAGCGGCCGTCCGGGATGCTCGATGGTCCGCACGATCGCTTTCATCCGAAGGATCCGGTCGCCTTGGAGGTCGCGCAGGAGGTCCAGGAAGGCCTCGACCTGCGCTGTCGGCAGCGGCGCGGCATGCTGGATCGAGAAGGAGCGGATCGCGCCGTGACGGGCGGCAGCGTTGCCGTGCGCCGGCTCGCCTGTAGGGTGCTTGTGCGCATGGGAATGATCGTGCGGCCCGTGCCCGTTCGCATGGTGGTGCGCATCGTGTGTGACCTCGTCGTGTAGCCAGCGCGCGACGTCGGCGGTCTTGGTGGCGGGATCGTAGAGGCCGCAACCCAAAAGCGCCGAGGGCCCCGCCTCGCCGCGCGCGGAATCGAGGATCGGCGCGCCGGGGTTGACCGGCCGGATCAGCCGCGACAAGGCCTGCAGCGCGTCGGGGCCGGCGAGGTCGGTCTTGCTGACGACGACCCGGTCAGCGACAGCGACCTGGCGGCGGGCCTCCTCGCGCTCGGCAAGGTTCTGCGCGCCGGCGAGCGCATCGAGGACGGCGACGATCCCGTCCAGTGCGTAGGCCTGCACGAGAGCGGGATGGCCCATCAGCGCGGCCAAGATCGGCGTCGGGTCGGCAAGGCCCGTGGTTTCCACCACGACGCGCGCGAGCTTCGGCAAGCGGCCGGTCTGCACCCGGTCGGCAAGATCCGCCAGCGTGTCGACGAGATCGCCGCGAATGGTGCAGCAGAGGCAGCCGTCGGAGAGTTCGATGATGCCGTCGCGCGCCGTCTCGACGAGAAGGTGGTCGATCCCCGCCTCGCCGAACTCGTTGACGATGACGGCGGTGTCGGTGACGGCGGGATCGGCGAGCAGGCGGTTGAGCAGCGTCGTCTTGCCGGCGCCGAGGAAGCCGGTGAGGACGGTGACGCGGATCGGGTCGGAAAGGTCCGCAGCCTTTGGCACGGCGATCAGTTGACGACCCCGCTGCGCAGGCCATCGGCCTCGCCGACGACGCTCGTCTCGCCACCGATGCGCGCGCTCTTTCCGTCCGCTGCGGTATTTTCCGCGGCAGGCGCGACGGACGGCGCGGCGGTGGGAGGGGCCCCGTCCGTCGTCGCATCGTCTGGCCGCCAATGCGGCAGCGGAATGCCATAGCCGGCGATCTGCGAGATACCGGCCTGCACCTTCGGACCGGCCGCAGCGCCGCCGAGGCTGACATCAACCACTGAGGGCGGCCGGACCATCTCGTGCAGCAGCGGCGAGCCGGAATTGTGCTCCGTGCGCTTGGCCTCTTCCTCGCGCTCGGCTGCCCGGGCCTGCTGGCCCGCCGGCGAGCAGATCGCCTGGCTGATGTCGGCGGGCGGCCCGTCGGAGGCGGGCAGCTGCTCGATCATGGTGCCGAGCTTGGCGGTATCGGTCTTGAAGCCGTTCTCCAGGAGATCGGCGGAGATGCGGTCGCGGACGATCGGGCTGTCGGCGCCGAGCACCACGGCGACGATGGTGCGCTTGTCGCGGGTGGCCGAGGCGACGAGGTTGAAGCCGGAGGCGCAGATGTAGCCGGTCTTCATCCCGTCGGCGCCGGCATAGCGGCCGAGCAGCGGATTGGTGTTGCGGATCAGCGCGCCGCCGGCCGAGATCGCCTCGACGCCAAAAATCTCGCTGAAGGCTGGAAAGTCGCGGCGCAGGTGCATGGCGAGAATGCCGAGATCCTTGGCGCTGGAATACTGCCCCTCGCCCGGCAGGCCGTTCGGGTTGATGAAGTGCGTGTCCTTCATGCCGAGCGCGAGGGCCTGGCTGTTCATCCGGTCGACGAAGGGTTGCAGCGAGCCGCCGCCTATCGTCTGGCCGATCGCGACCGCGACGTCGTTGGCCGACTTCACCAGCATCATCCGCAGCGCCATGTCGAGGCGCATCACCGATCCCGGCTCGTAGCCCATCTTCGAGGGCACCTGGGTGGCCGCGTACTGCGTCATCACGACGGGCGTATCGAGCGTCGCGTCGCCCGTCTCCATCGCCTTCAGCGCGAGATAGGCGGTCATCAACTTGGTGGTCGAGGCGGGATACCAGCGGGCGCTGGCATTCTTCGACGACAGAACCTTGCCGGTCGCGACGTCGATGACGACGGACACCTCGGCTTTCGCCGCCGGCGAGGCCAGAACGGCGGCGCCGAGCGCAGCTGCGCCGGCAAGGCGCAAAACGGCAGACGCCATCGTCTTCACGGCTTTTTCCTTCATGTCGAACGGCAGATTATTGCACCTGCGCGCCCTATCTCGCCTCTGTGACGCTCTCATGGCAAGATGGCAAGCCTGCCTAAATAGGACCGGCCGCTCCAGTCTCCGTGATCGCAGCCCTCGTTTTCCGGAAGTTCTTATGCCGCTCAACAACCGCATCGCCGACCGCCAGACCGAGATCACCGCCTGGCGCCGGCATCTCCACCAGATTCCCGAAATACTTTACGAGGTGCACGAAACCGCTGCCTTCGTCGCGGAGAAGCTCGCTGAATTCGGCTGCGACGAGGTGGTGACCGGCATCGGCCGGACCGGCGTCGTTGGCGTGATCCACGGACGCAGCGGCCCGGGCAAGCGGCGGATCGGCCTGCGCGCCGACATGGATGCGCTGCCGATCAATGAGGCGACCGGCCTCGACTACGCCTCGAAGACGGCCGGCAAGATGCACGCCTGTGGCCATGACGGCCATACGGCGATCCTTCTTGGGGCGGCGCAGAGCCTCTGCGAGACCCGGCATTTCGAGGGCAGCGTGGTCGTCGTCTTCCAGCCGGCGGAGGAAGGCGGCGCCGGCGCCAAGGCGATGATCGAGGATGGGCTTCTGGAGCGCTTCGCCATCGACGAGGTCTATGCCCTGCACAACATGCCGGGCATCCCGATCGGCCATTTCGCACTGTGCGCCGGACCGATCATGGCCGCGACCGACGAGTTCAACCTCACGGTCCGGGGCCGCGGCTCGCATGCGGCAATCCCGCAGCAGTCGCTCGACCCGATCCTCGCCGGCGCCACGCTGGTGCAGGCGCTGCAGCAGGTTGTCTCGCGCAATGTCGACCCGCTGGCCTCGCTGGTGCTCTCGGTGACAAAGTTCCAGGCGGGCTTTGTCCACAACGTCATTCCGGACACCGCGCTCGTCGCCGGCACGGTGCGGTCGCTGACGGCGGAGACGCGCGATCTGGCAGAGGCGCGCATCGCGGCCATCTGCCGGGGCGTCGGCGAGACGCACGGCGTCGAGATCGACTGCCAGTACATCCGCAACTATCCGGTGACCGTCAACGATGCGGGCGCTGCCGATTTCTGCGCAGCGGTTGCGGCAGAGATCGTGCCGGCAGCCCAGGTCGACACCAAGGTCGCCCCGCTGATGGGCGGCGAGGATTTCTCCTACATGCTGGAGAAGCGGCCTGGCGCCTTCATCTTCATCGGCAATGGCGACAGCGCGGGCCTCCACAATGCCCGCTACAACTTCAACGACGAAGCCATTCCCTACGGCGTCTCCTACTGGACCCGGCTGGTCGAACGGGCGCTCGCCGGCGCCTGAGCCAAGGCTTTGCCTATTGCGGCTTGCCCTTGCTCCAGGTGGGCGAGGCCGCGAACAGCGGCACCGCCGAGATCGCCATCTTGGCGCTGCCCTCCTTCACCTCGCGCGAATGCGAGAGGTAGATCAGCGTGTCGTTGGCCTTGTCGTAGACGCGGGTGACGACCAGCGCCTTGAAGATCAGCGATCGGCGCTCAGAGAAAATCTCCTCGCCGCCCTCGTCGAGGTCGATGTCGCCGATGACGATCGGCCCGGTCTGCCGGCAGGCGATCGACGAGTTCGAGGGATCCTCGAACCAGTTTCCCTGGCGCAAACGGTCGACGACGCTGCGGTCGAAATAGCTGACATGACAGGTAACGCCGGAGATCTTTGGATCGGTGATGGCGTCGATCTTGATGTCGTTGCCGAGCCAGTCCGTCGAGATTTCGCCGACCTGCTCGGCCACGGCCGGTGCGACGGACGGCAGCAGGGCAAGGCTAGCAATCAGGGAAAGGGCGAAACGCATCTGCAGGGTTTCCTTGCGGGCCGGAAGGTCCACCCCACATGGGCCGGACAGCTTGTTTTGCAACGGCCGGTGCAGCGCGCTTGAGCCGCTTCCGTCAGGCCACAGCAGCGGCGCGGTTCATTCTATGGCCGACTTAGTGGATTTCTATCCAGCGGATATATCTGTAGAAGTCTCCCCGTCATGACGTTTCGATGATGGCCAGGGCCGTTGGTGCAAGGCCGGAAAGTTGACCTCCATGCCTTTGAAGAAATCGCCCGAGACCGACGGTCGCCGATCCTGGGAGGGCTCTCTCACACCGCGTCCCCTCCCCTGGCTCGCCGCCGCCCTCCTGTTGCTGGGCGGCGCGATGCTGCTTGGCACCGTCGTGCGCGAGTTCGACGACATCCAGGCCATGTTCATGGAGGACGGCCCGATCGAGATACTCCAGGCGGGCATGCTGGTGATCGCCGCGGCGGTGTTCGCTGTCGGTTTCCTACGATCGGCAGGCTCGCGCGCGCTGTTCTGCGCGGTTGCGGCCTTCGCTCTGATCTTTGCCGTGACCCGCGAGCTGCCGCGCTGCGGCAGCGCCTTCAGCGGCGACGGCATGTGCCTGCAATCCGGCTGGAAGACCATCATAGTTGCAGGCGCGGCTCTGCTCGCGCTTGCCGCCGTCCTCGTCCGGCGCCGGGAATGGACGCGCGACGTGCTCCGTCTGTCGAAGATCCGCTGGGTCTGGCCGTGCTTCGTGGTCGTCCTCTTCCTCGCCGGCGGAGAAGCGGCGGAGCATCGGATCCATGTCGAGATCGAGGAGTCGCTGGAACTAGCGGCCTATCTCTATGTCACCGCTTACGGCCTCTGGATCCTGCGCCAGACGCGGGCCGCAACCAACGCTGCAGAGCCTCGGCTGGCGGCCGGGCGGCGGCGCGCCGACGAGGTTCCGGGGTAGACCGGCGGCCGGCCGACACGATCCATTAAGCCTTACAGAGCATCATGGCCGGGTCCCGTCGACGCTGGAAACCCATGTCTCTCGTTGTGTCCCCGACCCGTATCCCTCTTTTTCTCGGCCTCGCCGCCCTGCTGATGCTGGCTTCCTGCGCTAGCATGCCGCGGACGATGTCGTCCGAGGAATGCATGACGCGGGTGATGTATTTCGAGTCCAACCGTTCCAGCGCCGAGGGCATGCTGGCGGTCGGCACCGTGGTGATGAACCGGATGAACTCCGGCAAATATCCCAAAAGCGTCTGCGGCGTCGTCGGCCAGAAGAACCAGTTCGCGCCCGGCGTCCTGTCGAAGCCGATGGGCAAGGGCCGCGAGCTCGCGACGAAGACGGCACGCATCGTGCTGCGCGGCAGCAAGCATCCCGAGGTCGGCCGGGCGATGTTCTTCCACACCGCCGGCTATTCCTACCCCTACAACAACATGCACTACGTCGCGATCGCCGGCGGCAACGCCTTCTACGAGAAGCGCCGCGATGCCAGCTCGACGCAGGCCGAGGTCGCCGCCCGCGGCAGCCGCCTCAACTACGAGCCGCCGGAGCGCCGGGTCGTCGTCCGCACCGCGCCGGCGCGGCAGGTGATGGTGGTTCCAGAACCCGTGACCCCGGCGGACTGGAACCAGCCGCAGGACATCAGGACCTTCCAGGCCAGACCCCAGGCGACGCCCGCCCCCATTACGCCGGCGCCCCAGACCCTCGACGCACAGCGTCTTGCACCGATGAGCATTGACGAGGTCATCGCCGGACAAGGCCTCTATTAGGCGGCGCAGCCTGTTCGGGTAATCGACTTCCACCCTCCCGCCGGCTAAGTCCGGCCGTCTGCCGGCGAGCGACGCCGGCCCTCGTGGGAGAAAGCGCCATGTCCGACCAACTCGTCTGGGGCATCATGGGGGCGGCCAACATCGCCCTTCGCAAGGTCATTCCAGGCATGCTCGGCGATGCCACGTCGCACATCCGCGGCATTGCCTCGCGCGACAGGGCCAAGGCGAAAGCTGCCGCCGAACAGTTCGGCTTCGAGACGCACTATGACAGCTACGAGGCGCTGCTCGCCGACCCCGCGATCGAGGCGGTCTACATTCCACTGCCGAACCATCTGCATGTGCCTTGGTCGGTGAAGGCGCTGGAGGCCGGCAAGCACGTGCTCTGCGAGAAGCCGATCGCGCTCGACGCGGCAGAGGCCGGACAGCTGATCGCAGCGCGCGATCGCAACGGCAAACAGGTGCTCGAGGCCTTCATGGTGCGCCAGCATCCGCAATGGCTGCGCGCCCGTGAGATCCTGCGCAGCGGCGAGATCGGCCCGGCAAAACTGGTGCAGACGACGCTCAGCTACTTCAACGCCGACCCCGCCAATGTGCGCAACATCGCCGAGATCGGCGGCGGAGCGCTCTACGACGTCGGCTGCTATGCCCTGCAGCTCGGGCGCTTTCTCTTCGAGAGCGAGCCACTTCGCGCCATCTCGCTGATCGACCGCGACCCCGAGATGAAGACCGACCGGCTGACCTCGGCCATTCTCGATTTCGGCGCCGGCCGGCAGCTGGCCTTTTCCACCTCGACGCAGCTCGTCCCCGCGCAGCGCACGCAGATTTTCGGCACCACCGGCCGCATCGAGGTGCCGGTCTCGCTCAACGCACCGCAAGGCGAGGAAACGCGGATTCACGTCGACACGACGGGGGCGATCGACGGCAGCGGCATCCGCACCGAAACGCTCGCGTCTTGCGACCAGTACACGCTGCAGTCCGCCATGGCGGTCCGGGTATTCCAAGGGCTGGAGACACCAGATTTTCCGATCGAGGATGCCATCGCCAACATGCGGTGCATCGACGCGGTCTACCGCTCGGGGCTGAGCGGCGCCTGGGAGACAATCTGACGCGGCAGGACGGCAGCGCCTTCAAACGAGAACGCCGAGCAGCCGGAGCGAGCTAAGGATCAGGCCGTCTTCCAGACCGCGCTGCCAGCCATCGCAGCGGCAAGCTTGGTCTCGCCCCATCAAGAGTAGCCAAAGGCCGAGGGCGAGAGGAATACCGATACCGGCTGCCAGCTGACCGATCACGCCGACCGAGCGTTCCACCCGGTCGTCAGCGGTGACGGACGTTCCGTTTAATGCGACACGCCGGGCATGGCGGCGCCCGTCAGTGAAGCGTAGGAATGGCGGATGGCACACGAAGCGACGATCAATGAAGAGCCCTCGATGCGATATCGGTGCAGGCCACCTCTGTCTGCGATGATACCATCGCCATCGGCGATGTTTTCGACACTGGCGATGGTTCGGATACTGCGCGCCCCGGTTTCAAGGCACTAAGCTGCAATGGCGCATTTCGCCCTGATCTGCCCCCCGTTCTACAGTCACATCAAGGTGTTTGAGGCACTCGCGAGCGTCCTCGTGGCGCGCGGCCATCACGCCACCTTCGTGCTGAATGCCGGCGCGGAGAAGCTTCTGACGCCGGGTGAACAGGTGGCTTGGAGGATCGTCGGCCGCGGGGATACCGACCTTGCCGCGATCACGCGCCGCGCAGCGCGGCCGAACGGCCCGCTCGGCATCCTGCGCACGGTCGCAGATACCACTTCGCTGACCGCCGCCCTCTGCCGGGACGGACCAGCAATCCTCCGCGAGCTCGGCATCGATGCAGTGATCGGCGACCAGATGGAGCCGGCTGCCGGCCTTTTGGCCGCCGCGCTGGGCCTGAAACAGATCTCGGTGGCCGCAGCACTGCCGGTCAACAGCGCGCCGGGCGTCCCGCTGCCCTTCCTCGACTGGCCCTATGATCCCTCGCAGGAGGGACTGAAGCGCAACCGCGGCGGCGAGCGGGTGGCCGCGCTCCTTCTGCGCCGGCAACGGCGTGGGCTGGAGGAATGGTCACGGCATTTCGGCCTGCCGCGCCGGGGCAGCCTCGAGGACTGCCTGTCGCCGCTGCTGCAAATCGCGCAATGCCCGGCGGCGTTTGATTTCCCGCGGCCGCCGCTCAGCGGCTTCCACGCGGTGGGCCCGATCCGCAACGAGACCCATGCGGCGACCGCGTCCCTGCCGTTCGCCATCGACTCGGCAAGGCCTTTCGTCTTCGCCTCGCTCGGTACGCTGCAGGGACACCGCCTCGACATCTTCCAGGCGATCGCGACAGCGTCCCGGCGGCTCGGCGCGCAGCTGCTCGTCGCCCATTGCGGCGGCCTTACCCCGGAACAGGCCGGCACGATCGACGCCGACGCCGTCACCGACTTCGCCGACCAGGCCGCCGTTCTCGACCGCGCCGACGTTTGTGTGACGCATGGCGGCATGAACACCGTGCTCGATGCGCTGCAGCGCCACGTGCCGCTGCTGGTCATTCCGATCGCCTTCGACCAGCCCGGCATCGCCGCCCGCGTGGTGCACCATGGCGTCGGGCGGATGCGGGCGCGCCGCGGCCTGACGGCGGCCAAGGTCGAGATGGATCTTAGCGCCCTCATCGGATCGCCGGGCACGCGCGCCGCGGTCCTGGCGCTCGGTCGCGACATCAGTGCCGATCAGCACGGCGCCCGGCATGCCGCGGACCTGATCGAGGCGGCCATCGGCGGCTGAGATCGATCGGCAGCAGCGCCTCGGATCGACTGAGGACGCGCCTTCGTCAGAGCACCTTACCGTCCACGCCGAAACGGTGGACCGGTCCGCCCCGGGGCGACAGCCCGATCGTGGTGCCGACGGCGATCTCGCTTTGGCCGGGAAGGCGGACGGTGAGTTCCGCGCCCTCGCTCAGCGTCACGTAGAGATAGGTGTCGGAGCCGAGGTGTTCAGCGTGACGGACCGTGCCGGACCAGCGGGCGCCCTCGCCGTCGACGGCCAGATGCTCGGGCCGGATGCCGATCGTCTCGGCGCCCTCGCGCGCGGCATAGGCGCCGATGAGGAAGTTCATCTTCGGCGAGCCGATGAAGCCGGCGACGAAGAGGTTGTCCGGCTTGTTGTAGAGATCGATCGGCCGGCCAACCTGCTCGATGCGGCCGGCGTTCAGTACCACGATCTTGTCGGCGAGCGTCATCGCCTCGATCTGGTCGTGGGTGACGTAGATCATGGTGGCGCCGAGCGCGCGGTGCAGGCGGGCGATCTCCAGCCGTGTGTTGACGCGCAGTGCCGCGTCGAGGTTGGACAGCGGCTCGTCGAACAGGAAGAGTTTCGGGTCGCGGACGATCGCCCGGCCGATGGCGACGCGCTGGCGCTGGCCGCCGGACAGCTCGGACGGGCGGCGCTTCAGGAGCGCCGTGAGGTCGAGCAGGTTTGCGGCTTTCGCCACCGCCGCCTCGCGCTCGGCCTTGCCGATGCCGGCCTGCTTCAGCGCGAGATCCATGTTGCCGGCGACCGTGAGATGCGGGTAGAGCGCATAGGACTGGAACACCATGGCAATGCCGCGCTCGGCCGGCGGCACCGCATCGACCGACTTTCCGGCAATCTCGACCGAACCGGAGGTCTGGTCTTCGAGCCCGGCGATGATGCGCAGGAGCGTCGACTTCCCGCAGCCGGACGGGCCGACGAAGACGACGAACTCGCCGGTCCCGACCTCGAGATCGATGCCCTTCAGGACCTCGGTGGTGCCGAAAGTCTTGACGATCCGGCTGAGACGCAGCGACTTCATGATGGCATCCTTGTCTGGCTCACAGCGTCACGCTGCGGTTCTCGCGCATGCTGACCTCGGCCGCGAGCACGATTTCCAGCGAGCGCACCGCGTCCTCGTTGTGGCGGGTGAGGTCGAGGTCTTCGCAGATGGCTTTCAGCACAAACGCCTGCTCGCGGTCGCAGAGCGCCTGGTGGTCCGGCTCGTCCGCCGTCGACAGCCATGTGTCAGGCCTCGCGAAACGGCCATCGGCGCCGCGCTCGGCATGGTGGACGCGGATGCGGGCGGTGCGGGTGTGCGTGTCGATGTCGCTGGAGGCGGCGCCTTCCTCCATGACGATCGACACCGAGCCTTTCGGGCTCATCACGTCCTTCACGAAGAAGGCGGTCTCGGAAATCATCGGGCCCCAGCCCGCCTCGTACCAGCCGACCGACCCGTCGTCGAACAGCACCTGCAGATGACCGTAATTGACCTGGCTTTCGGCGATCTCGTCCGACAGCCGCACGCCCATGCCGCGCACCTCGACCGGCCTGGCATCGGTGATCTGGCACATCACGTCGACATAGTGGACGCCGCAATCGACCAGCGGCGAGGTCGTCTGCATCAGCCGCTTGTGGATCTCCCAGGCAGGCCCCGTCGACTGTTGGTTGAGGTTCAGCCGCATGACGAAGGGGGGGCCGAGCTCGCGGGCCGTCTCAATGAACTGGATCCAGGACGGGTGGTGGCGCAGGATGTAGCCGATGACGAGCTTTTTGCCGGTGCGCTTGGCCGCGTCCGTCACCCGGCGCGCCTCCTCGGCGGTGCCGGCGAGCGGCTTCTCGACGAAGACATGCGCGCCGGCCTCCATGGCGCGCACGGCGAAGTCCGCATGGCTGTCGGTATAGGTGCTGATGGCGACGAGGTCCGGCGATAGCGCCAAACCCGCATCGAAGCTGCTCAGCAACGGATAGGCGGCGAGTTCCGGTGGCAGGTCGACGGGCGAACGGTTGTAGAAGCCTACGATCTCGAAGCCGGGATGGGCGTGATAGGCCAGCGCATGGCTGCGGCCCATCTGGCCGAGCCCGGCGACGAAGACGCGAAGGGGTGGGCTGTCACTCATTCGGTGTTCCATCTTCGAAACTTGCGAGCGCTGCCTTAGCGGCATCGACGATCGCAGGCACAGACTGACTGGCGGCGGACCAGAGCCGATCGACAGCGATCTCGAAATATCCGTGGCTCAGCTTGTTGCGGATTGCGTAGGCCGTGCGCAGGTCGAGCCCGGCAAGGACGCTCGTGTGATCAGGTACGAGCCTCATCAGATGTCCCGAGGCCTCGCCGATCACCTCGATGCATTTCATGACGGCATGCTGCGTCATCAAGTCTGCTGCAAAAGTCTTTCGGTCCTTGCCAGCAATATGGCGCGCGACCGCGTCCCCCCACTCAATAATGTCTTCAAGCCGGGCTCTGGGGCTTCGCTGCGTCGCCATCGTCAAAGTGGCCGCTGGTCACGCAGGACGTTCGGGCGAATGTCCTTCTTCAGCGTGTCCAACGTGAAAAGATCGACGCGGACTCCCAAGAGATCGATGAGCTGGAGCTCCAGTCCAACCAGGTCGAAGAGCGACACGTCAGCGGGCGCATCTACCAGGATGTCGAGATCACTGCCGTCGCTGTCGTCACCACGCCCAACGGAGCCGAACAGCCGTGGATTGTTAAACTGCGAGGCGGCAATCACCGCCAGCACCGCGTCGCGCTTTTCCGCCAGGATCTCCGAAGGCTTCATCTCACCCTCCCTCACTTCACCGCGCCGGAGGTAATGCCGCGGATGAGGTTCTTCGAGAAGAGGAGATAGAGCACCAGAACCGGCAGGATCGCCAGCGACAGCGCCGACAGCACCGCCTCCCAGTTGGTGAGGTACTGGCCAAGGAACTGCTGGGCGCCGAGCGTGACCGTCTTAGTGGACTCGCCGGGGGCGAGGATCAGCGGGAACCAGAGGTCGTTCCAGATCGGGATCATGGTGAACACCGCGACCGTCGCCATCGCCGGCCGCACCAAAGGCAGGACGAGGACGAAGAACACCTTGTACTCCGACATCCCGTCGATCCGCCCGGCATTCTTCAGATCGTCCGAGACCTGGCGCATGAACTCCGACAGGATGAAGACGGCCAGCGGCAGGCCTTGCGCGGTGTAGACGAGGACCAGCGCCGTCAGCGTGTTGACGAGGCCCGACGCCACCATCATCTCGAGGATTGCCACCGTACCTAGCCGGATCGGGATCATGATGCCGAGCGCCAGGAAAAGGCCGAGCAGCATGTTGCCGCGGAACTTGTATTCCGACAGCGCAAAGGCCGCCATCGCCCCGAACAAAAGGACCAGGAAGATTGCCAGCAGCGTGACGATCAGGCTGTTCTGGAAGTAGAGCAGGAAGTCGCCTTGCGCCGCGACGGTGCGGTAGCCGGCGACGTTCGCCGTCTCCGGCAGCGGCGGCATCAGCGGGCTGCCGAAGATGGCGCGGCGGGTCTTGAACGAGTTCATCACCACCAGGAGCACCGGCAGGACGGCGATCAGCGAATAGGCGACGAGCGCGAGATGGACGAGGCCGGTGCGCAAGGATGCGGGACGGGAACGGGCCATGTCAGCGCCTACATCTGGTAGCGGCGAATGCGCCGCTGGATGACGAAGAGATAGAGCGACACGCCGAGGAGGATGATCAGGAACATCGCCGTCGCGATGGCCGCGCCCATCGACCGGTCGCCTTGCTGCAGCTGGAAGCCGAAGAAGGTGCGGTAGAGGAAGGTGCCGAGGATGTCGGTGGAGCCGTTCGGACCGGCGAGCGCCCCTTGCATGGAATAGACGAGGTCGAAGGCGTTGAAGTTGGCGACGAAGGTGAGGATCGCAACGAGGCCGATGGTCGGCAGGATCAAGGGCAGCTTGATCTTCCAGAACTGGCTGAAGCCGGTGACGCCGTCGCACTCGGCTGCCTCCAGGATCTCATCGGGAATGGTCAGGAGCGCGGCGTAGACCAGCATCATCGGGATGCCGACATACTGCCAGACCGAGACCAGCGAGACCGTGGTCAGCGCATAGGCTTCCTGGCCGAGATAGGGCGCGAACAGGCTCTTCAGACCGACGGCGCCGAGGAGGCCGGGCGCGACGCCCCAGATCGGCGAGAGGATCAGCTTCCAGATGAAGCCGACGATGACGAAGGACAGGATCGTCGGCAGGAAGATCACCGTCCGGTAGATGGCGACGCCCCTGAGTTTCGGGATCGACAGGAGGGCGGCGAGCGCGATGCCGACCGGGTTCTGCACCAGCATGTGGATGGCGAAGAAGTAGAAATTATTGCCGAGCGCGTTCCAGAAGCTTTCCGACCAGCGTGGGTCGCCGAACAGAACCTTGAAATTGGCGAGGCCGACGAACTCCGTCCCCTCGGCGGTGCGCCGCTGCAGCGCCGCCCAGAGCGTGTCGGCGAGCGGGAAGATCATGATCGCGGTGTAGACGATTAGCGCCGGCGCGAGGAACACGGCGATGTGCCAGCGTCGGGGCTTCTTCGGGGCCGTATCGTGCATGGGCTCTGGTTTCCGATGCCGGATGCGGGGACGGCGGCAGGGTTTTCGCCCGCCGCCGCGATGGATGGGTCGGCGCTTACTTCGCGATTGGCGTCGCGGTGCCCGGCTTGTACCAGCTGTCGAGGCCCTTCTGCAGCTTGGCGGCGGCTTCCGCCGGGGTTTCGACCTTGTTCATGACATTGGCCGATTCCGCCCAGGTCTCGTTCTCAAGGTTCGGCGTGCCGCGCGACAGGATCTGGTAGGTCGAGCGGATGGTCGGCTCGCATTCCGAGCGCCACTTCACGAACTCCTGCGCCAGCGGATCCTTCAGCTCGATCTTGGCGTCGATCAGCGGGAAGAAGCCCGGCGCCTCGTTGGCGTAGATCGTCGCGAACTCCGGCGACGCGACCCAGGACAGGAAGGTCTTCGCCGCCTCGGCATTCGGGCTGGCGGCGTTGAGGCCCATGGCGATGTCCGGATGGTCGGAGATGTAGCACTTGTCGCCGGCCTTCGGCACCGGCGGCTTGAAGGCGCCCATCTCGAAGTCCACCTGACCCTTGAACGGCGAGATTTCCCAAGAGCCGGTCGGGTAGATCGCGGCGCGGCCGAGGGTGAAGAGGTTCTGGCTGTCGGGATAGGTCTGCGCCTCGAAGCCGTCGCCCATATAGGGCACCCACTTCACCAGTTGCTCGTAGGGTTTTACCCAGTCGGCATCAGTCAGCTTCTGCTGGCCGCCGACCAGCGCCTTGCGGCCCTCCTCGCCCTTCCAGTAGTTCGGACCAATGTTCTGGTAGCCCATGGTGGCCGCCTCCCACTGGTCCTTGGTGCCCATGGCGAGCGGGACATAGGTGCCGTCGGCCTTGATCTTGTCGAGCACCGCGAAGAACTCGTCTTCGGTGGTCGGCACCTCGAGCTTCAGATCGGCGAACGCCTTCTTGTTGTACATGAAGCCGTGCAGCACCGAGGCCATCGGCACGCAGAAGGTCTCTTTGCCGTCGTCGGTCGACCAGGCGGTCTTGGCGATGGCGCCGAAATTCTCCATGCCCGGCAGGCCGGTGAGATCGGCAAGCTGCTTCTTCTGGAACAGCGCGAGCGATCCGTCGAACGGGCGGCAGGCGATGAGGTCGCCGCCTGAGCCGGCGTCGAGCTTGGCCGAGAGGGCCGAGTTGTACTCGGTCGGCGCCGAGGGCGAGAACACCACCTTGATGTCGGGATGCTGCGCCTCGAAGGCCGGGATGATCTTCTCCTGCCAGACGGCGAGATCGTCATTGCGCCAGCTCTCGATCGTCAGCGTCGTCTCGGCCATCGCCGGCAGCGACGCGGTCAGCGCGGCAAGGCTTGCGAAGGTCTTCAGAAACATGCGGTTCATCACGGGCGTCTCCATCGGGTCAAGGTTCGGGTCAACAGACAGACGACGGGCGCCGAGCGCGCCCGCTAGAGATCGGAGAGGGCGCGACGGAGACTTCCGTCATGCCCGGCGAGGCGCGCCCTTGCGGCGTCCAGGCCAGGCGCGCCCGATGCGATGAGCACGGCAAGTTTTACGTCGCCGCCGGCCGCGCCGACGGCAGCGACCGCGGCGGCCGCGTCGACGCCGGCGATGTCGCCGACCATGCGCGCCGCCCGCTGCCGCAGCTTCTCGTTGTCGGCGCGAAGCCCCACCATGTGGCCGTCATGGACATGGCCGAGCCGCAGGGCGACGAGGGTAGACAGCATGTTGAGCGCGATCTTCTGCGCGGTTCCGGCGCCCATGCGGGTGGATCCGGCGACGACCTCCGGCCCACTGTCGAGGACAACCGCGACGTCGGCGACCGCCAGCATCGGCGCGCCGGAATTGTTGGCGATGGCGGCGGTCGCGGCCCCGGCGGCGCGCGCCGCGACAAGGCCCGCCAGCGTATAGGGCGTCGAGCCGCTGGCGGAGATGGCGATGACGCAGTCCTTTGCGCCGACCTTGGCGGCCGCGACATCGAGCGCCGCCTGTTCGCCGTCGTCTTCCGGCCCACCGACAAGGCTCTCCGTGATCGCGAGGCCGCCGGCGAGGATGGTCGCAAAGCGCTCGGCCGGCTCGCCATAGGTCTGCGGTATTTCGAGCGCGTCGCCGAGGGCGATGAGGGCCGGGCTGCCGGAGGCGAGATAGATCAGGCGGCCGCCGTCCTTCAAGCGGCCGACGGCCAGCACTGCTACCTTTTCCAGCGCAGGAATGGCGGCACCGACACAGGCGACCGCGCGCGCCTGGCCCTCGAGCAAGACCTTCAGGACCTGCGCATCCTCCCATCCGTCGATGCCGACCACCGCCGGATCCCGCCGCTCCGTCGCGCGCAGCGTCATCGCGGGATGCCCCGAAAGGCCTCGGCGCAGACAAGGGCGGGATGATGGGAAATGGCGATCACTCTCGGTTTCGGTCCACTGGTTTCGGTCGAGCTTGATTTTCGCCAGCGCGCTGAGAGCATTGGCTGGCTTGCAGGGATGTTACCAACTTAATGCCATTCGTCCAGCCGAAACTGTTAACTTTTTCATCTGCTGCAATGCAGCATGATTTTTGTGCATAAACCATGAATATTCGCGGTCGCGTGACCTTTCGGTAAGAGCACGTCTAGGTCAGATCCCCAATATTGGTTGCACCTCTGGCCTGTTTTGGTATTACTTCGGGATGGAGGCCTCATGCAGCAGCCTATCTTGATCGGTGTCGATGGCGGGGGCAGCCGGTGCCGTGTGCGGGCCCGACTGCGCGACGGAACGCCGCTCGGCGAAGCCGAAGGCGGATCGGCGAACATCTTCAGCGATCTCGACGGCGCGCTGGCGACGATCGTCGCGGTGGCGGCCGAGTCGCTCGCAGCGGCAGGGCTCGGCAAGGCCGATCTCGGCCGATGCCATGTCGGGCTCGGGCTCGCCGGCGCCAACATCCCCTCGCTTTCGGCCGAGCTGATGCAACGTCCCTTGCCCTTCGCCGCCCGCGCGCTGGAAAGCGACGCCGTGGTCGCCTGCCGCGGCGCGCATGCCGGAGCGGACGGGGCGATCGCGATCATCGGCACCGGCACCGCCTATGTACTGCGGCGCGGCGACGCCTTCACCTCGATCGGCGGCTGGGGCTTCGCCCTGTCCGACCATGGCAGCGGCGCCTTCCTCGGCCGTGCCGCGCTCACCGCAGCGCTCCTCGCCCATGACGGCATCGGTCCGGCGAGCGGGCTGACGGACACAGTGCTCGAGCGCTTCCACCAGGATGCGGCGCGGCTGGTGGAGTTTGCCGACGAAGCGCGCCCGGGCGATTTCGGCGGTTTCGCGCCGCTCGTCGTCGACCGGGCACAGGGCGGGGACACGGTCGCCGAGGCGATCCTTTCCGATGGCCAGCGCCACATCGAGGCGGCGCTGCAGCGGCTGCTCGACCTCGGCGCGCCGTCGATCGTCCTCCTCGGCGGACTGGCGCCGCGCTACCGCCCGCGTTTGCCGCAGACGCTTCAGGAAAGACTCGCCGAGCCGCGCGGCGACGCGCTCGACGGCGCGCTGGCGCTGGCCGCGACGCTGCTGCCGGAGGCCCGGCCTTGAACGAGGTCTTCGACCAGAACTTCATGACGCCCGGCACCGGCGGCCCGCTCTACCGCCAGCTGCAGGAGCGTATCCGCCGCTCGGTCGCGGAGGGCCGGCTGAAGCCCAACGAGGCCTTGCCGCCCGAGCGCGACATCGCCGCCGGCATCGGCATCTCGCGCGTCACCGTTCGCAAGGCGATCCAGGCGCTGGTCGGCGAGGGCGTGATCCGCCAGCGGCATGGGTCCGGCAACTTCGTGGCGGAAGCGCCGAGCCGGGTGCAGATGGGCCTGTCGCACCTCAAATCCTTCACCGAGGACATGCGGAGCCGCGGCTCGGCCACCGGCTCGCGCTGGCTGGAACGCACGCTGTCGACCGTCAGCCCCGACGAGGCCATGCAGTTGCGGCTTTCCCCCGGCGAGCCGGTCGCGCGCTTCCACCGTCTCCGCCTCGCCAACGCGTTGCCGATGGCGATCGAGCGGGCCGTGGTGCCCGCCCGCATCCTGCCCGACCCCGCCGCGGTCGAGGCCTCGCTCTACCAGGCGATGGAGGCAGCCGGCCACCGGCCGGTGCGGGCGCTGCAGCGGATGACGGCGGCCAATCTCGCCGCGGCCGATGCGGCCCTCCTTGGGTTGGAGCCGGGCGCCGCGGCGCTGTCGATCCTGCGGCTCTGCTTCGACGCCCATGGCGAGGCCGTCGAGTTCACCCGCTCGCTCTACCGCGGCGACGCCTACGACTTCGTCGCCGAACTCACGATCTGAAGGATCCCATGAGCCAGTCCCAGAAGAGCCTGATGCGGTCCGAAATCGACGAGACGCCAGAGGCCGTGCGCTGCCTCCTGGCGCAGTCCGGCGCCGCGATGCATGCGGCAGGGCGGGCGCTGCGCGATCTCGATCCGCCGGTGGTGGCGACCGTCGCCCGCGGCTCCTCCGACCATGCCGCGACCTATTTCAAATACGCGACGGAGATTCTGAGCGGCGTGCCGGTCGCTTCCTTCGGCCCCTCCGTCGTCTCGATCTATGGCGCCCGGCTGAAGCTGAAGGGCGCCGCGGCGCTCGCGATCTCGCAGTCCGGCCAGAGCCCCGACATCGTCTCGCTGCTGACCGCCGCCCGCGCCGGCGGCGCGAAGACGATCGCGCTGGTCAATGCGCCGGACTCGCCGCTCGAGGCCTCGGCCGACCACGCCGTCCGCCTCTCGGCCGGCCCGGAGCAAAGCGTCGCGGCCACCAAGAGTTTCGTCGCCTCGGTCGCCGCCGCGCTCGGCATCCTCGCCGCCTGGACCGGCGACGAACAGCTCGGCGCAGCGCTCGACGCCCTGCCCGGCCACCTCGACGCGGCGCTGACGCACGACTGGTCCGAGGCGCTCGAGGCAACCGTTCAGGCGGGGTCGCTCTATACGCTCGGCCGCGGCGTCGGCTTTGCGGTCGCCGGCGAGGCAGCGCTGAAGTTCAAGGAGACTTCGCTCCTCCACGCCGAATCCTATTCCGGCGCCGAGCTGCTGCACGGGCCGGTCTCGCTGGTCGAGGGCGGCTTCCCGGTCTTTGCCTTCCTGCCGGACGATGCCGCGCACGCCAATCTCGTCGGCGTCGCCGGGCAGCTGGCGGCCAAGGGTGCAAAACTCTTCGTCGCCGGGCGCAACGCGCCGGGCCACCTCCTGCCGACGACCGCCACCGGGCACCCGCTGACCGAACCGCTGGTCATGCTTCTCTCGTTCTACGGCTTCGTCGAAGAGGTGGCGCGCGCCCGGGGGCTCGATCCCGATGTGCCGCGCGGCCTCTCGAAGGTGACGGAGACCGTCTGATGGCCGCATTTGCGCTGGTCGGCGCCGAGATCTTCGATGGAGAAAGCCGCCATGCCGGGCAGGCGCTGGTCGTTGCCGGCGGCGTGATCCGGGCGATGGTGCCGGCGGCGGCACTCGACCCCGTGGTCGAGCGGGTGACGCTGGACGGTGGCCTTCTCGCACCGGGCTTCATCGATATCCAGGTAAACGGCGGCGGCGGCGTGCTCCTCAACGACACGCCGACCGTCGAGGGCGTCCGCGCGATCTGCGCCGCGCATGCCCGCTTCGGCTCCACTGCCTTGCTGCCGACGGTCATCACCGACCGGCCGGCGGTGACGTTCGCCGCCATCGCCGCGGTCGAGGCGGCCTTGGCGGCCGGCGTGCCCGGTTGTCTCGGCATCCACGTCGAGGGCCCGTTCCTGTCGGTCGCCCGCAAAGGCGCGCACGACCCAGCGCTGATTCGCCCAATGCAGTACGACGACCTCGCCGCATTGGTCGCGACGACCGTGCGGCCGCTGCTGCTGACCGTCGCACCGGAAAGCGTTTCGCCAGAGCAGATAAGCCGGCTTAGCAAATCTGGAATCGCCGTCTCGCTTGGGCACACCGACACCGATTTCGACACCGCTAACGCCGCCTTCGACGCCGGCGCGCGCGGCGTGACGCATCTCTTCAACGCCATGAGCCAGCTCGGGCACCGCGCGCCCGGCCTTGTCGGCGCGGCGCTGGCACGGCCGGAGATCTGGTGCGGGATCATCGCCGACGGCCACCACGTTCATCCCGCCGCCATCGCCGCCGCCTTGCGCGGCAAACGCCTGCCCGGCCGGCTGATGGCGATCACCGACGCCATGCCGACGGTCGGCGTCGACGACGATGTCTTCGTCCTCAGCGGCCGCACGGTCACCCGGCGCGACGGCCAGTTGACGCTCGACGACGGCACGCTGGCCGGCTCCGACCTCTCGATGATTTCAGCCGTCCGCTATCTCGTCGACACCGTCGGCATCGACCTCGACGAGGCGCTGCGGATGGCGGCGGTGTATCCGGCGGAATTCCTCGGGCTCTCGGCAAGCCACGGTCATCTCCGCGTCGGCGCCCGCGCCGACATCGTCCACCTCACCGCCGCGACGGAGATCGCCGGTGTCTGGATCGGCGGCGAGCGTTCGGCCTGAGCGGCGGTCGAACAGAGCCATTCTTCCCAGCGAAGCGCGGGAACCGATGCGGAGGCATGGAAACTGGCTTCGCTGGTGAAAGCGGGCCGGCACTTCCGTTACCGAACCGGCGTGGGAACGCAGAGGCATGGGTCCCCGGGGCCAAGGCCCCGAGGATGACGAGCGTCAGCGTTGCTGCACAAACGGCGCCGCAGCTACGCCTCAGGCAAGCCGCTGCGCGTGCCAGCGCAGATGGTCTTCCATGAAGGTCGAGATGAAGTTGTAGCTGTGGTCGTAGCCGGGCTGGCGGCGGAGTTCGAGCGCGATGCCGGCCTTGGCGCAGGCGGCCTCGAGCAGTTCCGGCTTCAGCTGACCCTCGAGGAAGTTGTCGGCCTCGCCTTGGTCGACCAGCAGTTCCTTCACCCGCGCGCCGTCCTCAATGAGCGCGACGGCGTCGTGCTTGCGCCAAGCGGCGCGGTCGTCGCCGAGGTACATGGTCAGCGCCTTGTGGCCCCAGGGAACCTGGCTCGGCGCGACGATCGGCGCGAAGGCTGAGACCGAGCGATAGCGATCAGGGAGACTGAGGCCGATGGTCAGCGCGCCGTGGCCGCCCATCGAATGGCCGAAGATCGACTGCCGGGCCGGATCGACGGGGAAATGGGCGGCGATGAGCGCCGGCAGCTCCTCGGTGACATAGCGCCACATCTGGTAGTTCTTGGCAAAAGGCTCCCGCGTCGCATCGACGTAGAAGCCGGCGCCGAGGCCGGCGTCGTAGGCGCCCTCGGCGTCGTCCGGCACTCCCTCGCCGCGCGGCGAGGTGTCGGGCGCGACGAGGATCAGGCCGAGTTCGGCGCAGACCTTGCGGTACTCGCCCTTGTCCATGACGTTGGCATGCGTGCAGGTGAGGCCCGAGAGGTACCAGACCACCGGAAGCTTCGCGCCTTCCGCATGCGGCGGCACGTAGACCGCGAAGGTCATGTTCGTGCCGGTCGCGGTGGAGGCATGGCGGTAGACACCCTGCACGCCGCCGTGCGCCTTCGCCGTCGAGACGGTTTCCATCGCCGCCGCCATCAGAACACCACGACCGAGCGGATCGACTTACCCTCGTGCATCAGGTCGAAGCCCTTGTTGATGTCCTCCAGCGGCAGGACGTGGGTGATCATCGGATCGATCTGGATCTTGCCGTCCATGTACCAGTCGACGATCTTCGGCGTGTCGGTGCGCCCGCGCGCGCCGCCGAAGGCCGAGCCCTTCCAGACGCGGCCGGTGACGAGCTGGAACGGCCGGGTGGAGATCTCCTTGCCGGCCTCGGCGACGCCGATAACGACCGAAACGCCCCAGCCGCGGTGGCAGGCTTCGAGCGCCTGGCGCATGACCATGGTGTTGCCGGTGCAGTCGAAGGTGTAGTCGGCGCCGCCGTCGGTGAGCGCCACGAGATGCTGGACGATGTCGCCGTCGATCTTCTTCGGGTTGACGAAGTGGGTCATGCCGAACTTCCGGCCCCACTCCTCCTTATCGTCGTTGAGGTCGACGCCGATGATCTTGTCGGCACCGACGAGGCGGGCGCCCTGGATCACGTTGAGGCCGATGCCGCCGAGGCCGAAGACGACGACATTGGCGCCCGGCTCGACCTTGGCGGTGTTGACCACGGCGCCGACGCCGGTGGTGACGCCGCAGCCGCAATAGCAGGCGCTCTTGAACGGCGCGTCCTTGCGGATCTTGGCGACAGCGATCTCCGGCACGACGGTGAAGTTCGAGAAGGTCGAGCAGCCCATATAGTGGTGGATCGCCTGGCCCTTGTAGCTAAAGCGCGTCGTGCCGTCCGGAAGGAGGCCCTTGCCCTGGGTAGCGCGGATGGCGGTGCAGAGGTTGGTCTTGCCGGAGAGGCAGGATTTGCACTGCCGGCATTCCGGTGTGTAGAGCGGAATTACGTGGTCGCCGGGCTTCACATAGGTGACGCCGGCGCTGACCTCGCGCACGATGCCCGCGCCCTCATGGCCGAGCACCGAGGGAAACAGGCCCTCGCTGTCGAGGCCGTCGAGCGTATAGGCGTCGGTGTGGCAGATGCCGGTCGCCATGATCTCGACCAGGACCTCGCCGGCCTTCGGGCCTTCCAGGTCGAGCTCGACGATCTCGAGTGGCTTCTTGGCCTCGAAGGCTACGGCGGCGCGGGTCTTCATGTCAGTCTCTCCTCTTCCCTGGCGGCGATTGCTAGCCGCTTCTGGCCGCGTTGCAAATGCCGTCGCGGCCAAAAAACGACAGGCTGTGGGAAGCGTGGCCGGGACGCCGGGCGTTAAGGAAGTGGTTACCATCCCAGGCCGATAACCCGGCTCCCCAATGCAAAGGAGCCAGCATGAGTGACACGGTCGGTATCGCAGGCGGACAGATCCGCGCCTTCGTCGAGCGCATCGAGCACATCGAGGCCGAGATCGCCGAGCTGAACGAAGGCAAGAAGGAAGTCTTCGCCGAGGCCAAGGGCGAGGGTTTCGACGTCAAGATCCTGAAAGAGATCATCAAGCTGCGCAAGCAGGACCAGGAAGAGCGCGACGAGCACGACACCGTCCTCGACCTCTACATGCGCGCCATGGAAGAAGAGGCAAAGGCCCCCGCCAAGGCCGCCTGAGCCGCCACAAGCGCCTGTGCCAAAACCGTCGAGGGAGGGATGCGCCTCGAGCGCCCCTCCCCTGAGCGGTTCGGCACGCATCCGCCCCGCATGGCGAACGCGGCAGGTTCTCGCCTCGCGCCAAACTCCAGGCGATCGCTTTAGCGAAGGTCGCCCGGCGCTCCGCTTTCCACGAGCCGCAAGCGCGGACGAAGGCCGGGCTCCAGCGACGCATAGATATCGCCGAGAGCCAGCACGCTGCCGATCTCGGGCAGCGCGATCGCCTGATCGAGGCCATCATACTTCTCGACCTGCCAGAAGCCACCGCCATCGCGCCGGTAGAGCTTCGCCGAAACGAGATCGGGATCGACGAGCAGAATCAGCAAGACCGCGCCGTGAGCTCGGTATTCGTCGAGTTTGTCCGTCGCATCCATGGCAGAGGTGCCGGGAGAAGCAACCTCCACGACCAGCGTCGGACGCAGCGCTTCGACGGCATTCGGGTCGCTGGCCGCGCAATCGACGACGACATCGGGATAGCGGATGCTGCCGGGCCCCGTCCGCACGGCGGTGTCGCTGGCGGTCGTCCGGCATCCCCCGCGCCGCGCCTGCGGCAGCAAGGCCGCCAGGATATTGGCGGCCACCACGTTGTGGCTCTGCTTGGCACCCGCCATCATGCGGACGATGTGACCGTCGACCAGCTCGAACCGATCTTGCTGGGTGGAAATCCAGCCGAGGAATTCGTCCGAAGAGACCAGTTCTGGGTCGGGGAAGGCCATCTTGATCCCATCTGAATCGCCGTCCCGGACAATAGGCGAGGCAACGGACGCGATCAACGCGCCCCTGGCCTCGAGCCTTTGCGGTTCAGTCCTTCAGCGTGCGCTCCAGCAGCGCTAGCCAGTTGCCGCCGGCGATCTTGCGGACCAGCGCCTCGCCGTAGCCGTGCTCCTTGAGATAGGCGAGGAGCCGCGGCAGGCCGGCGACGTCGCCGATCGCATCGGGGATGACCGCGCCGTCGAAATCCGAGCCGAGGCCGACGCGATCCTCGCCGAGTTGCTCGATCATCGCGTCGAGATGGCGGGCGACGACGTCGAGGCCGGTGTCGGGGAGCATCTGCCCGTCGGGCCTCAGGAAGGCCGCGGCGTAGTTCAGCCCGACCATGCCATTGCTCTCGCGGATCGCGGCGAACTGGCGGTCGGTGAGGTTGCGGGCGTGCGGGCAGATGGCGTGGACGTTGGAATGCGTCGCCACCAGCGGCGCATCAGAGAGTTTCGCGACATCCCAGAAGCCGGCTTCGTTGAGATGCGAGAGGTCGAGGAGGATGCCGAGGTCGTTGCAGCGCCGGACGAGCTCGCGGCCGTGATCGGTGAGGCCCGAGCCGGTATCAGGGGAGCTCGGATAGCGCATCGGCACGCCGTGGCCGAAAATGTTCGGGCGGCTCCAGACCATGCCGATGGAGCGGAGGCCCGCGGCATGCAGCAAGTCGAGCATGCGGAAATCGCCGTCGATCGCCTCGGCGCCCTCGACATGCATCACGGCGGCGATGGCGCCGGCGGCGAGCGCCGCGCGGATGTCGGCGTTGGAGCGGCAGATTTGGAACTGGCCTTGCGAGGCGCGCTCCAGCCGCAGCATGATCGAGGCCATCTTCAAGGTGTGGTGCTGGGCGTCCACCCAATCAAGCGGCTTTGGCAGCGGCAGGTCGTAGGCGTGGCCCTGCATCATCGCCAGCATGTCGCGTTCCATCACCGAGGGCGGATAGATCGCGAACAGGCCGCCGACGAAGCCGCCCTGGCGCATGCGCGGCAGGTCCATCTGGCCGCCTTGCCCGCCTTCGATAAACCCACGCTCGACGTCGCCATCCTCCTGCAGCGACAGGCGGAACAACACGTCATTATGGCCGTCAAAGACGGGCACGGGGTTATGGCCGTCAAAGACGGGGATGAGGTCGCTCATGTCGTGATCCCTTGCCGGCGGCGCGTGGCGACGCCCGTCCGGCTGGGATAGCGGGCGCCCCGGGCCGAGACAACCGTCCCGGACCGAGCTTTCCGCCTCAGGCGGCGCTGAACGCCTCCAGGCGCGCCAGCCGCTCGCGGACGCGCAGGTCGCGCGGATCCTCGGCGTCGAAGCCGGCGTCCCCGTCGTCCTCCTCGGCCTCGGTCTCCACCGTCTCGTCCGCATCCTCGTCGAGCGTCGTGCAGAAGATCTTCCAGGGCGCAAAGCGGTTGCCGAGGGAGACAGTCGTCGGGGTCGCCGTGTCGGTCCAGTTCGTCATCGGGTTACCTCCGCGTTTCATACCGTTCGATATGATTGAAATGCAGCAGCTGGCGGCTGAAATCAAGCTAAAACGTATCGGACGGTATGAAATTCCCGTGACGCCGATAAGATGCCCGCACGGCTAGGGAATTCGCTTGGGCTGAAGAGCCCAGTGGGCTTGACGCTCGCCGGCTTTCCCTGACTGTGCCGGAAAGAGAATCGGGCTGAGACAAGCGTCCCAAAAGGAGCGACGACACTGGAAATCGACGTCGCCACCATTGTCGTGCTGATCGCCGCCGTCGTCGCCTTCGGCGCGCTGGCCCGCCCGCTTTCGAGCCGGCTGCAGGTTCCGGTCTCCATCGTGCTGGCGCTCGGCGGCGCGACCCTCGGTTTCGCCAGCGCCTATTCGATCGCCCATCCCGGCAGCCTGCTGCCGACCGATTTCGCTCTGTTCATCTCCGACCTGCCGATCGGCTCGAACCTCTTCCTCTACGTCTTCCTCCCGACCCTGTTGTTCCAGAGCGCGCTGGGGGTGGACATGCACCGGGTGCGCGAGGACCTGCTGCCGATCATCGCCTTGGCGCTGGTCGCGGTGATCGCCGCCACGATCGGCGTCGCCCTCGCGCTCTGGCCGTTCTCCGGCATGCCGCTGCTGGCCTGCCTGCTCTTGGCTTCGCTGATCGCCACGACGGACCCGGTCGCGGTGATCGCGATCTTCAAGGATGTCGGCGCGCCCGAGCGGCTGACGCAGCTCGTCGAGGGTGAAAGCCTGTTCAACGATGCGGCGGCCATCGCGCTGTTCCTGATCTTCTCGGCGGCGATCGTCTCGCCGGCGAGCCTGACCGTCACCGATGCCGCGCTCGACTTCCTGCTGCTGCCGCTCGGCGGGGCAGCCGTCGGCTTCCTGATCGCGCTGATCTTCCTGTCCCTCCTGAAGCTGATCGGCGACGACCGCCTCACCGCCATCTCGCTGAGCCTGGCCGTCCCCTATTTCTGCTTCTGGGGCGCCGAGCACATGCTGCACGTCTCCGGCATCATCGCGGTGGTGACCGCCGGCGTGACGCTCGCAACGCTCGCGCCGGGGCGAATGACCACCGACACCTGGCGCCATCTCGCCGACACCTGGGAGCAGCTCGCCTCCTGGTCGGCGATCCTGATCTTCGTCCTGACCTCGCTGACCATCCCGCGCCTTCTCGGCAAGGCCGAACCCTTCCATCTCGTGCTGCTTGGCATCGTCTTCGTCGCCGCGCTGCTCGCCCGCGCGCTGGTGCTGTTCGGCCTGCTGCCGCTGCTGACGCGGCTCGGGCTATCGGCCGAAGTGTCGCGTCCCTATCGCATCGTCGTGCTCTGGGGCGGCCTGCGCGGATCGATGACGCTGGCTCTGGCACTCGCCGTAACCGAGCATCCCGGCATTCCGGACGAGACCGCAGGCTTCGTCGCGACCCTTGCCACCGGCTTCACGCTGATGACGCTGCTGGTGCAAGGCACGACGCTGCGGCCGCTGATCCAGAGGCTCGGGCTCAACAAACTGACGGGCGTCGACCGGGTGCTGCGCGACATGGCGCTCGACGTCACCGCCACCCGCGTCGGACGGTTCTCCCGCGACATGGCGCAACGCTTCCAGGCCGACGGGGCCGTGGCCGAGGGTGCCGACGACGCTGCGCTGGCCGAGGAGGTGGCGACCACGGCCTCGGCGGAACGCGCTGCCGACGCGCTGACCGAGGCCGAGAGGGTCGCCATCGCGCTCGTGTCGATCGGGCTGCGCGAGCGCGAGACGGTGCTCGAGCATTTCGCCATGGGCACCGTCGCCCCGCGCATCGCCCAGCGGCTCTCGGCCGAGGCCCGGCGGCGGCTCGACATGGCGCGCGCCGACGGCATCGAGGGCTATCGCCGGGCGAACCGCGAGGAAATCGAGTTCCTCTGGCTCGACCGCGTCGCCTTCAGCCTGCAGCGCCGCTTCGGCTACAGCCGGCTGCTGTCACTGCGGCTGTCGGTGCGGTTCGAGACGCTGATCGAGACCTCGCTGGTGGTCAGCGAACTCCTGATGTTCGTCGAGAGCGACCTGCGGCCGGTGGTCGGCATCGGCACGCTCGACACCGCCACCGATGCGCTGCGCGAGCGGCTGGCGCTGATCGAGCGCGAGATCGATGCGGTGCGGCTGCAATATCCGGCCTATGTCGTGGCGCTGGAAAGGGCGGTCATCGCCCGGTCGGCGCGGGCGCGCGAGGCGATGGAACTCGCGCATCTCCGGCGCTCCGGCCTGATCAGCAGCGAGGTCGAGCGCGACGTGCTGCTGACACTGTCGGAACGCGACGACGCCGACACGCTGAGCCCGCCGCTCGATCTCGGCCTCGACACCCGCGACATGATCGACCGCTGCGACCTGTTCAGCCCGCTTTCGCCGGATGACCGCACCGATCTCGAACAGTTCCTGAAACCCTTTTTCGCCGCGCCCGGCATGCGCATCATCACCCGCGGCGAGGTCGGCGACGCCGCCTATTTCCTGCTCTCGGGCGCCGTGGAGATCGACACCGGCGCCACCGTGATCCGCCTTGGCCGCGGCGAGGTGTTCGGCGAGATGGCGCTGCTTTTCGACGTCAAGCGCCAGGCCGACGTCACGGCGATCGCCTACTGCACGCTGCTGCAGCTCTCGCTCGCCGACTTCCAGCGCTTCCTGTCGATGCACCCGGCGCTGCGGACGGCGGTCGAAACGGTCGGCCAGCGCCGGCGCGACGAAAATGCGGGGGTTGCCGACGTCGAGGCGGCCTGACGCCGGCCTGTCAGTCCCGCTGACCGGCGGCTGGACCGGAATACCGAGGTTGCGGACGCTTCGTCCCTGCGGTCGAACGTCGCCGGCGCTGATGGGCGGGTTGCCAGACCTTCCGCAGGGATAGGAAGCATGCATGATGGCGTCTTCGCACCGCGAGAGGGCCGCCCATGTTCCCGCTGTCCCACATGATGAAAAGCTTCATCCGCAAGGGCACCCTCGTGGTCATCGACGCCGACGGCCGGCGGCACAGTTTCGAGGGCGCGCCCGGCCCGCGCGTCGTGATGCGGCTGACAGACAAGGCGCTCTACCGCAAGCTGGTGCTGAACCCCGACATGGCCGTCGGCGAGGCCTATACGGATGGCACGCTCCTGTTCGAGGAAGGCTCGCATCTCCGCGACTTCCTGGCGCTGTTCTCGCTGAACCGAACGGGGCTCGGCGCCTATCCCCTGCAGAAGTTCGTCCGAAAATGGTCGGGCCTCTTGCGTCAGCGCCGGCGCAGCAACGTCGTCGGCGAGGCCGAGAAGAACGTCGCGCACCACTACGATCTCGGCAACGCGTTCTATCGGCTATTCCTCGACCGCAACATGCTCTACTCCTGCGCCTACTTCCGCAGCGAGGACGAGAGCCTGGAACAGGCACAGCGCAACAAGTTGCGGCTCTTGGCCGCCAAGCTCGACCTGCGGCCGGGACAGAAGGTGCTCGACATCGGCAGCGGCTGGGGGGATCTCGCGCTGTATCTGGCCGCCATGGAGGACGTTGAGGTGCTCGGCGTGACGCTGTCGACGGAGCAGCAGGCGCTGGCGACCCAGCGGGCCGCGGAAGCCGGCCTGTCGCACCGCGTCCGCTTCGAACTCATCGACTACCGAAAGGTCGAGGGACGGTTCGACCGCATCGTCTCCGTCGGCATGTTCGAGCATGTCGGCGTCAGCCACTACGACGAGTTCTTTTCGAAGATCAACGCCCTGCTGCCGAACGACGGCATCGCCCTCCTTCACTCCATCGGCCATATGAGCCCACCGGCGCGCACCAGCGCCTGGCTGCGCAAGTACATCTTTCCCGGCGCCTATTCGCCCTCGCTGTCGGAGGTCCTGCCGGTGGTCGAGCGGCATTCGCTGTGGGTGGCCGACCTCGAGTGCCTCAGGCTGCACTATGCCCGGACGCTGGCGATCTGGGAAAGCCGCTTCCAGGCCAACCGCCCGGCCGTGGTCGCGCTCTACAACGAACGCTTCGCCCGGATGTGGGAGTTCTATCTCCTGTCCTGCGAGACGATGTTCCGGTCGGGCGCGCAGATGGTCTTCCACCTGCAACTCTGCCGCCAGCGCGATGCCGTGCCGATCGTGCGGGACTATGCGATCGATACCCAGCGCCGCTACGCCGCGCTCGAAGCAGAACGGCTGCCGCCGCTCTGAGCGCCGGCGTCTCGCCGAGTCCTGACGGAAGGCCCCAAAGTAACGCGCTTGTCCCTAGACAGTCTCGCCGCGCCGTCGCCGCCGTTTACCATTTCTGCAATTTGTCCTTTGCCGCCCTTCGGGGAAACCGAATCATTTAGACTCGGCGCAGTAAGGTAATGCAGCTAACGACCGTAAAGCGGCGAGTAGAAGAGGGGCGAAGGGCCCGGGACAGTCAAACTGCCGACCGGCATGGGTCGGCTCGTATCGAGCGCAGACGATGACGAACATTGTTTTCCTGCCCGTCAGGAAACGCGAGAAGGAACAGCCCCCTCCGCCTTTGCCGAACCTGACGGCGCGGGTGAAGGAAGTGCTCGCCTTGTTTCGCTAGAACGCGGCCCGTCCGACTGGCCGCTAGATCCATTCTGTCCGCTTGATCATCATTCGTCCTCGAGTCTCGCGAGGTCGGTGCCTTTGCCGGAGCCGAATGCGTTCCGCCGCCTCAGCGCAGCCGCCCGTTGACGTAGCGATCCCGGAGCGCCTCGACGATGTTGGTAAAGTCGTCGGTCCAGGGACGGCGGTTGAGGTCGGGCACTATCCTCTTCCAGATGCCGGCGGTGGCGATATTGCCAAGATCCTCCGGCGCGGCGGCAAACGCCATGACCTCGCTCGATTGCCGCAGCCGCTTCTCCGGCGGCTCGCTGGAGTGATCCTCGATCTTGTAGGCGACAAGGCCGGCCTCTGCCGCCGTTCGCGCCAGGATCTGGGTGAGGTCGAGGTGCCGGTTGGAGATGTGGACGAGGATGGCGCCGTTCGCCGAGAGCGTCTGCCGGTATAGCGAGAAGGCTTCGCGCGTGATGAGGTGCGCGGGGATGGAGTCGGACGAGAAGGCGTCGATGACGATGAGGCTCTCCCCTCCGGCGTTCTTGCCGAGCGTCAGCCGGGCATCGCCCAGCACCACGCCAGCTGTCGGCGCACAGGCTGCGAGGAAGTGGAAGTAGCGGGGATCGCGGGCGATCTTCAGCACTTCCGGATCGATCTCGTAGAAGCGCCAGTCCTCGGACGGCGCGCTGTGGCAGGCAAGACTTCCCGAGCCGAGCCCGATCGCCGCGACGCGGGCGAGTTGCCCGCCTTGCGCCGCCCGGATCGATGCAATGCCGACGCCGAGACCGCCCTCGTAGGTGTAGTAGGTCGTCGGCTCCGGGCGGCCGGTAACCGGCGTGCCGTCGTCGTTGAGACGCCGCTCCGCGCCATGCAGCGTCGTGCCGTGGGCGAGCGTCAGGTAGCGGCCGTCCGCGGTGACATCGAGCTTGTGCACGCCGTAGAACGAGCGGATCGCCTGCTCGGCCGGCGAGCCGAAGCCCGCCAGCAGCATCGCCGCCGCAAGCGCCGCGGGGGCCAGCCAGGACGGCGCCCGCCACTGGGCCATCAGCAGCACGGCGACGACCAGCATCAGCCCGCAGCGCACGAGCGGCAGCGTCCCCAGCCGCGTGCCGAGGGCATGGCCGAGAAGGACGAGCGCGCCAAGGCCGAGGGCGAGCGCCAGCGGCGTGCGCCAGCCGCCCTTGCGCAGGCCAGCGACAAAGCCGGGACTGCAGAACAGCGAGCACAGAAGCAGCAGCGGATATTCAAGAACGGTCGAGAAGATCAGCGGCGCGACGAGCCCGGCGAAGATGCCGCCGAGGCAGCCACCCAGCGACATCAAGAGGTAGAATTCGGTCAACTGCCGCGCCGGCGGACGCTGCCCGTAGAGCGTCGCATGAGAGACCATCGCCGCAAAGAAGAAGGCGACGAGATGGATGAGGATGCCGAACCAGAACGGGGCGGGCAGCACGAGGTTGATCAGCGCGATCGCCACGGCCCAGACCTGCAGCCGCGCCAGCGCAGGAGCGGCGTTCTTGAACCGGTCGCCGAAGACCAGCACGAAGGTCAGGAGGAACAGCGCCAGCGGCACGACCCACAGCAGCGGAACGGCGGCGATGTCTGTCGAAATGTGCGCGGTGACCGAGACGAGGAGGCCAGAGGGCACGAAGGCGAGAAGCACCCAGCTCAGCCGCTTCCGGCCATTGACGACCGCCGCCTCGCAAGGTGTTGCCGGTGCCTGGGCGACCATCCCCCTCCCCCGATGGAGGGCCGCAGCGCCCGAGGCCGCCAGGAGCACGGCGAGGACGACGAAACCGCCGGCCCAGAGCCCTGTCTGGACACCCAGACGCAGGAAAGGCTCGATCACCACGGGATAGGACAGGAGCGCGGCAAACGAGCCGACGTTCGAGGCGGCATAGAGGAAATAGGGCTGGTCAGCATCCGGACGGCCGCTGCGGGCGTACCAGGCCTGCAGCAGCGGCCCGTTGGCGGACAGCCAGAAGAACGGCAGCCCGACCGCGACGAGGAACAGCCCGAGCAGCCAGACCGGCTGGTAGCGCTCGGGCATGGCGCCCCAGCCGCCGGGAATTGCCACCGGCAGCATGGCGATCGCCAGCAGCGCCAGGCCGAGATGCACCGGCAGGATGAGCCGGCGCGGACAAAACCGCGTCAGGAGGTGGGCATAGCCATAGCCGAACAGCAGGATCGCCTGGAAGAAGACCATGGCGATCGACCACACTGCGGCCGAGCCGCCGACGACCGGCAGGACGAGCTTGTTGAACATCGGCTGCACGCTGAACAGCAGGGCGGCCGAGAGGAACGCCGTCGCGACGAAGAGGACAGGCAGCAGCCGGTCGGCCGACCCGGTCCGCGGCAGAACGTCAGCGGGCGACGAAAGGGACATGGCGCGGTCTCGGCGGGTCGGTCGAACCTTGCTAGCAGGCGCATGGTAAAGATCCGGTTTCCCCCGCGGCAGGCACGCCGCGCCCGCCCGCGGCGCCTCAGGACGGAGCGGTGGCGAGCCAGATGACGTGGCGGGCGCCGCCGCGGCGACCATTGGCGCGGACCTTGACCTCCTCGGCGCGGAAGCCGGCCCGCGTCAGGCGCGCGGTGAAGGCGCGGTCGGGCGCCGAGGACCAGACCGCGAGGACGCCGCCGGGGCGCAGCGCGCGCCGGGCCGCGATGAGACCAGCCGCGTCGTAGAGACTGTCATTGCCCCGCCGCGTCAGCCCATCCGGCCCGTTGTCGACGTCGAGGAGAATGGCGTCGTAGCGTCGCTCTGCCGTTCGGATGCACGCGCCGACATCGCCCTCGATGATGGCGACTCGCGGATCGTCGAGGCAGCCGGCAAAGACCTCCGCCATCGGCCCCCGCGCCCAGGCGACGACCGCCGGCACGAGTTCGGCAACGGTGACCTTTGCCGCCGGACCAAGCGCTTCAAGCGCCGCGCGCAGCGTGAACCCCATGCCGAGCCCGCCGATCAGAAGGGCGGGCGCTGCCCGCCCGCCGAGCCGGTCGATCGAGAGCGACGCCAGCGCCTCTTCGGAGCCGCTGAGGCGGCTGTTCATCAGCTCTGTCGCACCGGCCATGATGGAGAACTCCTGGCCCCGCCGCATCAGCTTGAGCTCGCCGCCACCGGGCACGGCGGCGACATCAAGGGGGATCCACGGAATCATGACGGCCTTATCCTCGATCCCTACGGCGCGACGGCGGCAACAAATCCTGACGCCATTCGGCCACGCTCCACCTCTGGAAAGCTTTGATATGCTGGTAGCTTTGCCAGAGACGTGCCAATAGTTAAGAATTGGTAAAATGCCGATTCCACCGATTTGCTTATTGAGCTATCATTCGGTGATGCGCAGTGTTGGCGGAGTTGACGATGGAACAACCGACAAGGTGGGCGAACGGTCTGGAAGCCTGGGCCTTGCGCGGGACGGGCAACGAGGCAGGTGCGGGTGGCAGGCTCCCGGCGCCGGAAACCGTCGAGCTGCTGCCGCCATCGGAGGACGCAGCGCCACGCGAAGGTCCTGCCTCTGCTCCGAAGGCCGACTGGTCCGGCGCGCTTTCCCTGGTCGAGGATGCCAGCGCCGCGCTGCGCAACAGCGAAGAGCGGATCGCGCGTCTTGAGGCCGAGGCCGAACAGACACGCGAAGAGTCTCGCGCCGAACTGGAGGCGCTGCACGCGCAGCTGCGTCTGGCGCAGCGCGAGATCGAGCGCGCTTACGGCCAGGCCGCCGCCGCGACGGCGCGGGCGACCTCTGCAGAAGCATGGCTCGATCGTCTGGGCGGCACGATCGTCAACAGCTTCGGCAAGCTCGGCGGCAGCTCGCAGCGCCAAGCTTCCTGACGCTGCACTCTTACGGAACAAACGACCCCTGCGTTTGCAGGCGCGGGGCACGTCAAGGAATCAGGGATCATGGCCGAGACTCTTCGAGCACACGCTTTCGCAGACCACGATCGACAGCTGCGGGACGCGGGCGAGGACAGCACGCCCGTGCTGGCCGCGCTGAACTCCAACGCCATTGCGGTAACGACAGAGGCCATCGAGGAAACCGACGGCAACTGGCCGTCCGCCATGAAGCTGGTCGAGCGCGCGGCAGCCACGATCAAGGACTACGAGCGCAAGTTCAAGGACGTGGAAGCCGACACGCGTGCCTTCATGCAGCGGGTCGAGGAAGAACAGGCGCGGCTTCACGCCTATATCGCTTCGCTGGAAGCCAATGTCGCCGAACTGGAGACACGCGCCCAGGAAACCGACGCTGCCCTGCATGACGTGAAGATTGAGGCCTGGGAGACCAAGCTGAAACTGCGCTCGACCGAGACCCGGCTGGCCGAGGCCGAAGCGGAGACGCAACGCGCCAACGGCTATGCCCTGCGCGTCGGGGAACTGCTCGGCGAGATCTGATCGGCACGGTCTGATTGACCGGAGCGGGCCTTGCCTCTTCCGTACACAGCGCTGATTCACGCTGCCGGGCGAGCTTCAAGCATCGCTGATCCGTTAGTCTGGAAGTGCCCGCACCTCTTCTCCGGCGTCAGGCCTCCAGCGTCTCGACGCTGACGCCAAAATGGCGTGCCAGCGCCCGCACCGCCTTGTTGGCGGTGCCGATCCGGCCGTTCTCGATCGACAGGATCATCGCTTTTGGCAGCCGCGTGGCGGCGGCAAGCTCTTCCACGGTCTGTCCGTCGGTGATCCGCAGCCGCTGCACGTTGTCTGCAAGGCTCATTCCGTCTCCTCGTTGCCCTGCCAGCCCCTTCGCCCGCATGGCCTCCCCGCTGGGGCCGTCTGAGCTGTTCCCCGCCAGACCTTGCCGCACCCCCTCGAGAGTGGCGCTTCCCGGGACTTAGGGCGGCGGGTCCGGTTTCGGCAAGAGCGCGCGGCCGCCCTGCCCCTGCCGCGCGGCGGGCGTCCACCCAGCTTCGCTCAAGCCCCCGCCCGCTATGGATAGGCGTTCAGGAGCTGATGATGGCCTACGCACTCGACGACCTCAATGCTTTCGGCAACCACACGCCCGCCACGCGGCCCTACCGCTATGCGGCCGCCCGGCTTGCCGTTGAGCATGCCGAACGCCGCCTGCAGCAGGCGGTCGCGGCTTTCGTCGACTCGCTGGATGCGCCGAGCGAGCGCCGCGACTCGCTCGCCGAGCCGCTGTCGCGCCGGCTGGCCGCGCTGCGCGAAGCCGCGACGCCCGCGGGAACCGTGTCGGCCGGCTGACCGCTTCGCCGACCGGACACACTCCTCCCCACCCGCGAATGCAAAAACCTGACGCTGCTTCCGCCCCGCGGCTTGGCCGGCACTGGGAAGCCTTTGCCAAATGCTGCGATCGGCGTTACCGGAGAGCTGTGCCGAACGATCCCTCGGTCGGCGCCGGCGATGGTGTCAAAGCCTGTTCCTGCTCGCGGAACGGGAGGACAACGCCGCTGCGGGGCGGCTTTCAGCGGGCCGGACGCTCCTCTCCCATCCCGCCTTGCCCCACTGGCCAACCAGCTCAGGAACTTCTCCATGACGGACACCAAAGCGGATATCGGCGTGCTCGGCCTCGGCACCATGGGCGCCAATCTCGCGCTCAACATCGCCGAGGAAGGTTTCCTCGTCGCCCTCCACAACCGCACGACCGCGAAGGCCTTCGCCCTGCGCGACGAGAACCCGGCGCTCGCCGGCAACCTCGTCCCCTCCGAGACGATCGAGGCCTTCATCGACGGGTTGAAGAGCCCGCGCACCGTGCTGTTCATGGTCAATGCCGGCGCCCCGGTGGACGAGCAGATGGACCTCGTCATGCCGCTGCTGTCGCCCGGCGACATCATGATCGATGCCGGCAATGCCGACTTCAACGATACCGTCCGCCGCTCGAAGCGCGTCGAGGGCACCGGCATCCACTTCGTCGGCATGGGCGTCTCCGGCGGCGAAGTCGGCGCGCGCAACGGCCCCTCGATCATGGTCGGCGGCGAGGAGAAGATCTGGCAGACGCTGCAGCCGATGCTGGAGCCGGTCTCGGCGCAATACGAGGGCCAGCCCTGCGTCGCCTGGCTCGGTCCGGACGGCGCCGGCCATTTCGTCAAGACCATCCACAACGGCATCGAATATGCCGACATGCAGATGATTTCCGAGATCTACGGCATCCTGCGTGACGGCACCGGCATGGCCGCCTTGAACATGGCGGAAATCTTCGCCGACTGGAACACGCGGGGCCTCTCCTCCTACCTCGTCGAGATCACCGCGACGGTCCTCGCAGAGACCGACCCCGACACCGGCAAGCCGATGGTCGACGTGATCCTCGACGAAGCCGGGCAGAAAGGCACCGGGCGCTGGGCGGTGATCGAGGCGCAGAAGCTCGGCATTGGCGCGACGACGCTGGAATCGGCGGTGTCGGCGCGGGGCGTCTCCTCCCGCCGGACCGAGCGTGCGGGGGCAGAGGCGCTCTATGCCGGCGTCGCGACGACCGCGCCCGCCTTCAAGACCGATGCCGCCGGGCTCGGCGAGCTCGAGGCAGCGCTCGAGACCGCGAAGATCATCGCCTATGCGCAAGGCTATGCGACGATGGCCGAAGCCTCGACCGCCTTCCATTGGAACCTGCCGCTCGGCGACATCGCCCGCATCTGGCGCGCCGGCTGCATCATCCGCTCACGCTTCCTCGACGACATCGCCCAGGCCTACGACACCGGCGAGACGGTGGTGAACCTTCTGCAGGCGCCGAGCTTCGTCGCCCGTGTCACAGAAGGCCAGACGGCGCTGCGCAGCGTCGTCGCCAAGGCCGCGCTTGCCGGCATCCCGGTCCCGGCACTCTCGGCCGCCCTCGCCTATTTCGACGATTACCGGCGCGCCCGCGGCACGGCCAACCTGATCCAGGGACAGCGCGACCTGTTCGGCGCGCACACCTATCGCCGGCTCGACCGGGAGGGCGTGTTCCACCACCATTGGCCGATCGTCTGACACCTATCCGCACCCGGTCCATGCACCAGTTGCATGGACCGGGTGCGGCAGCGAGCGAAGACCGGTTAAACAGAATACGCACGCCATCTCTGTCGCGGCCCACGTCGTCCGCGTCATCGCCCTCGGCATCTATCTCTATCGTGATGAGACCGAGCCGAAAGGCGTCGAACTAGGATCGACAGGTCCGGCATCGCCTTTCGGTTAAAATAGCGCAGAGCGTTGCCGGGTGAGAGCGCCCGGTATGGCTCTGCGCACGGCTCGTCCCGACCGCTTGCCGGCTTGGCTCTCCGGCTGCCCCCCGTGACATGAAGCAACGTCCCTAACCGCAGCCGGCGCAACGCTCACGGCCGCTTGCGCTTGACCGGATCTGCGCGTTCATGCATGTTTTGGCATGTTGTTGCACGATTGGACGCCATGAGCCCGCATCTTCTCACCGCTGAACGCCAGACGCAGATCCGCAGCCTGCTCGCGCAGGACGGCCGGGTGCTCGCGGCGCGGCTTGCGCAAACCTTCGGGGTTTCCGAGGATACCGTCCGGCGCGATCTCAGGGAGATGGCCGAGGCCGGGCTTTGCCAGCGCGTCTACGGCGGCGCCGTGCCCCTGGCACCGTTCGAGGGCTCGCTTAGCGCGCGGCGGCACGTCCGCACCGATGGCAAGTCCGCTCTCGCCACCGCCGTTGCGACCTCCATAGCACCGGGCTCGGTGGTGTTTCTCGACGCCGGATCGACCAACCTCGCCATCGCCGGACGCTTTGCCGAAGACGCCGGCCTCACCGTCATCACCAATGCGCCGGCGATCGCCACGGTTCTGCTGGAGCGCCGCGGCATCGAGACCATCCTCCTCGGCGGCAGGGTCGACCCGGTGACCGGCGGCTGCTTCGGCGCGAAGGCACTCGCGGATGCCGACCGCTTCCGTCCGGACGTTCTGGTGCTCGGCGCCTGCGGTGTCGATGCCGTGGCCGGCATCACCGCTCATGTCTTCGAGGAGGCCGAGTTCAAGGCGGCGCTGGCCGCCTCCAGCCGGCAGGTGATCGTTGCCGCCACCACCGACAAGATCGGCACCGCCGCGGCCTATGCCGTGCTGGCGCCGGAGGGAATCTCGACCCTCTTCGTGGAGGCCGACTGTCCGGCAGCACTGCTCGCACCGTTCACGGCAAGCCAGATTGCCGTCGTGACCGCAGGCGCCGAGAAACCGTCGGCGACGGGCCGCCGACGATCTCGGGCCTGATGCACTTCCGCGTGACAGCATAACCCTTGATAGCCCCCAGCGAGACCAGATGACCCTCAGCCTCGACATCCCTGCCCACTCATGGCCCCGCGAGCGCATTGCCGTCGCCGCCGCCTTTCTCGCCAACGGTCTTTTGATCGGCAGCTGGGCGCCGGAGATTCCGCTGTTCCGCGAACGGCTCGGCCTGTCGGAGTCGCAGCTGGGGCTGATGATCCTCGCCTTCGGCGTAGGGGCGGTTGCGACGATGCCGCTCGCCGGCCGGGCGATCGCCGCCATGGGGTCGCGCCGGCCGACGATCATCCTGCACCTCGCGCTGATCGCAGCCCTCCCTTTGCTGGTCTTCGCACCATCCTTGCCGCTGGCGATCCTTGCCATCGTCTTCGCCGGGATGACCACGGGCGGGCTCGACATCGCGATGAACGCCAACGCCGTCTCGGTGGAGCGGCGTCTGCCGAACCCGATCATGTCCTCCTGCCACGGCTTCTGGAGCGTCGGCGGTCTTGTCGGCGCAGGCGCCGGCGGCTTCCTGATCGAGGCCGTGGGGCCCGAGGGTCACGCTCTCGTCGTGGCCGCCGTCACGCTGCTGCTGTGGTTCGTGGTCTGGCGCCATGCGCTGTCGGACAGGCTCGAGGCCCAGACCCATGTGGCGACAGGATCGGCTGGCGATACCGCCGCTCCCAGAAGCGACACCACCGCTGGCCTGCTGCTGGCCGCCGCCGTCGGCATGTTCGCGCTGTTCGCGATGATCCCGGAAGGGGCGGCGATCGACTGGAGCGCCCTCTACATGCGCCAGGAACTCGGCGCGGATGCCGCCACCTCGGGCCTTGCCTTCGCGGCGTTCTCCCTCAGCATGGCCGTGCTGCGCTTTGCTGGCGACGGGATTCGCCGCCGCTTCGGCGCGGTCACCACCACGCGTTTCAGCAGCCTCGCCGCCGGCCTCGGCCTCGTGCTCATCGCCGCCGCGAACGGCACGCCAATGGCGCTGGTGGGCTTTGCCGTGATGGGCATCGGCGTCGCCAACATCGTGCCGATCGCCTTTTCCGCTGCTGGCAACGTGCCCGGACTGAAGCCCGGCACCGGCCTCAGCATCGTGTCGGGGCTCGGCTATTCCGGCATCCTGATCGCGCCCTCGGTGATCGGCTTCGTCGCCGAGCACACCGGTTTTGCAGCGGTCTTCGCCGGCCTGTCGCTGCTGCTGGTGGTGACCTTTTTCGCCGCCCGGCTGGTCGCCGTCGCCGATCGCGCGGACGTTTGAACGCCTCAACGCAAAACGCCGGCCCCTTCCGGGACCGGCGCTTCGACGGCAGACTACTGAGACAGTTAGATCCGCCCCATCAGCAGCAGGATCAGGATCACCACGACGACGACACCCAGGATGCCGCTCGGGCCATAGCCCCAGCTGCGCGAATGCGGCCAGGACGGCAGAGCACCGATCAGGACGAGAACGAGGATGATGATGAGGATTGTGCCGAGCGTCATGTCGATATTTCCTGCCTGAGAACAACGTATGGTGTCACAAACTCGCGAGGCTACCGTGAGTTCCACTGTCGCCGCAGAAGCGCCATCTTCTGGTTCGGCATGAAGGGCCTTACAGTGTTCGTTCCAGCCGACGGCAGGACTTGATGCGGTTGCGATCAGACCGCATTTGACAAGCTGCGCCGAAAGCGCGAACTCGAAGTGATACACGCCCCTTTGCCCGTGACCTCGACCGTCCCGGGACCTCGACCGCCTAGAACCTCGACCGCCCCATGACCTCGACCGGATGTCGCCGATGAACATCGAAGCCCCCATCGAAGCCTTCGAGGCCCAGCCGACACCGAAGCGCCCGACCGTCGGCGTCAGGGTCGGCGGCGTGCTGGTGGGCGGCACCGCCCCGGTCGTCGTGCAGTCGATGACCAACACGGACACAGCCGACGTCGATGCGACCGTCGCCCAGGTGGCGGCGCTTGCCAAGGCCGGCTCGGAGATCGTGCGCATCACCGTCGACCGCGACGAATCGGCCGCCGCCGTGCCGCATGTGCGCGATCGACTGGAGCGGCTCGGCATCTACGTGCCGCTGGTCGGCGACTTCCACTATATCGGCCACAAGCTGCTCGCCGATCACCCGGCCTGCGCCGAGGCGCTGGCGAAATACCGGATCAATCCCGGCAATGTCGGCTTCAAGGACAAGAAGGACCGGCAGTTCACCCAGATCATCGAGACCGCGATCCGCTACCAGAAGCCGGTGCGTATTGGCGTCAACTGGGGCTCGCTCGACCAGGAACTGCTGACCGCGCTGATGGACGCCAACTCGCTGCTGCACCGCCCGCGCTCTGCCGGCGCGGTGATGCGCGAGGCGATCATCCAATCGGCGCTGCTCTCGGCGGAACTCGCCGAGGAGACTGGCCTTTCGCGCGACAAAATCATTCTCTCGGCCAAGGTCTCCAACGTCCAGGACCTCATCGCCGTCTACCGCGACCTCTCCAGCCGCACCGATCTTGCGCTGCATCTCGGCTTGACCGAGGCCGGCATGGGCTCGAAGGGCATCGTCGCCTCCTCCGCGGCGCTGGGGATCCTGCTGCAGGAAGGCATTGGCGACACCATCCGCGTTTCGCTGACACCCGAGCCCGGCGGCGACCGCACCCGCGAGGTGCAGGTCGCGCAGGAAATCCTGCAGACCATGGGCTTTCGCCAGTTCGTGCCGATCGTCGCCGCGTGCCCCGGCTGCGGGCGCACAACCTCAACCGTGTTCCAGGAACTCGCCGAGCAGATCCAGGACGACCTGCGCACGTCGATGCCCGTCTGGCGGGAGAAGTATCCGGGCGTCGAGGGCCTGAAGGTCGCCGTCATGGGCTGCATCGTCAACGGCCCCGGCGAATCCAAGCACGCCGACATCGGCATCTCGCTGCCTGGCACGGGCGAAACACCGTCGGCGCCAATCTTCGTCGACGGGCAGAAGGTCGCGACCTTGCGCGGTCCCAACATCGCGGAGGACTTCAAGGTGATGGTCGCCGACTACATCGAGAAGCGCTTTGGCGTCACCCGCGCTGCCGCCGAGTAAACGGCGTCCGTCTCAATTCAGCCGACCGTCCCTGGCCTTTCGAACCGGCCTTGCGGCGAGTGCTGTGGCCATGGCGCTGCTCTGGGCCCTGGTGCCAGCATCGGCCGCTCCCACGCTGACCAATCTCGACCCGGGAACGCATAACCTTGCCCTCGTCCCGCCCGATCTCGTCCGCATCTCCATCCCGGTCAAGGAGCGCAGCGGCATCGACCTCGTGTGCGACCTCATCGCTGCCAACGCCGCCGCCACCGCCATGCCCCCGGACTATTTCGCCCGGCTGATCTGGAAGGAAAGCCGCTTCGACGCCGACGCACGCTCGCCGGTGGGGGCACAGGGCATCGCCCAGTTCATGCCCTACACCGCCAAGGAGCGGGGGCTCGCCGACCCGTTCGACGTGCGCGAGGCGATCCGCCATTCCGCGCTGTATCTGCGCGACCTGAAGTCCGAGCTCGGCAATTGGGGCCTTGCCGCCGCCGCCTACAATGGCGGCATCAACCGCGTGAAGCGCTGGCGCGTCAGCGGCGGGGCACTGCCCTACGAGACCGAGAACTACGTCCTCTCGATCACCGCGCGGCCGGCCGACTGGTTCGTCGACGAAGGCCGGGAGATCGAGGAGATCCCGCTCGACGAGGGCAAGGGTTTCGACGAGGCCTGCCGCGCTCTGCCGGTGATGCGCACCCGCACGCCGAAGATCGAGAGCGCGCCGATGCAGCCCTGGGGCGTCCAGATCGCCGGCCACCCCAACCAGTCGATGGCGCTGAAGTCGTTCCGGCGCGTGCAGGGCCGCTTCTCCTCGGTGCTCGGCGACAAGGCGCCGATCGTCCTGCGCGACCGCGCCAGCCATGGCCGCATCTACGCTGTGCGCATCGGCGCCGACTCGCGCGGCGAAGCCGACAGCCTCTGTGGCAAGCTCCGCAGCGCGGGCGGGGCCTGTGCGGTGTTCAGGAATTAGAGCTACCGGATAAGCTCGACGGTTACGCCGACGTCAGCCGCAATGGTCAGCCAAGCCCGGTCCGCTGTCAGTGCCGGAAGGCCGCGTTGCCGAGCCAGGGCAAGGCATATTCGATCACCTAGGGACAGCCCAGCCTTTCGACAAAGCGGGAGCAAGAGACCCGCGTCGAAGGCGAGTTGCCGCCCAACTGGCACGATTTGCATGTCCAGAATCCGCAGCGACGTCTCAATATCAGCGCTTCCAACACCGGCTCGCGCAAAGATAGAGACGACTTCGCCGAAGTTGATCGACGCCATGATGGATGCTGACAGAACTCTTCTTACCACCTCGGCGCCGGGCTCGTTGTTCAGCAGGGCAAAAGCAGCCGATGCATCGACGACATGGCTCATTCGTTTTCGGCTTCACGTCGCCTCGCGGCGATAAAGCTATCCACCGAGTTCACTTCAGCATTTCCAAGAATTGACCGTGTCCAAGCTTGTACACGTCGCAGTTCTTCGTCCCGCGTCAGGCGAATAGTAAGACCGCCCGGCGATTCCTCGACCGTCACCTCGGCGCCCGCCCTAATGCCGAGACGTTCCAGGATGCTGGCCGGCAGATGAAGCGAGCCATCGGGATTAATCCGCGCCAACGAAGTCATTGATGCCTCCGCAACTGAGAGAGTACTGATTTACTACCACAAGCGCAGCGATCTCGGGACGAGAATCACGTTCGGTGAGGATCAGAGCCTACCTCAGCTCTTCCGCTCCGCAATAAACCGCGCCGCCGCCACCAGCACCGCCGCCCGCTCGCCGTAGGGCGCGAGCAGTTCGCTCGCCTCGGCGACAAGGGCCGCCAGCCGGTCCTCCGTCCAGGCATGGCCATGCAGCGCCGGCAGCGTCTTCTTGCCCCGCGCCCGGTCCTTGCCGGCGGCCTTGCCGAGGGCTGCGGCATCGGCGGTCTCGTCGAGCAGGTCGTCGGCAAGCTGGAAGGCAAGGCCGATGGTCTCGCCGTAGCGCCGAAGCCGCTCGCGGTCCTCAGGCAACGCTTCCGCCAGCATCGGCCCGGCCTCGCAAGCGAAGGTGATGAGCGCGCCGGTCTTCATGCTCTGCATCCGCGAAATTTCGGCCTCGCCGAGATCCTGCTGCTCGGCCGCCAGATCCAGCGCCTGCCCGCCGACCATGCCCGCCGCTCCGGCCTCGCGCGACAGGGCGCGGACGAGGTCCAGCCGGCCGGACGCGCCAATCCCCGGTGCGTCCGCGAGGAGGCCGAAAGCCAGCGTCAGCAGCGCGTCGCCGGCGAGGATCGCCGTCGCCTCGTCGAACGCCTTGTGCACCGTCGGCTGGCCGCGGCGGAGGTCGTCATCGTCCATTGCCGGCAGATCGTCGTGCACCAGCGAATAGCTGTGGATGCACTCGAGCGCCGCCGCCACCGTCACCGCCTCATCCTGCGGGCGGCCAAAAAGCTGTGCCGTCTCGATCACCAGGAAGGGCCGCAGCCGCTTGCCACCGTTCAAGACGCCGTGGCGCATGGCGGCGCGCAGCCGCTCCGGCGTGCCGCGCATCAGCGGATGGGCGGCGTCGAGGCAGAGATCGAGCGCCGTCTCCACCGCCAGCGCCGCCGCCCTCAGCCGGGCCTCGAAGGAGTGTGTGCTCATCTGACGTCTCCGGCATTCGGCGACCCTTTGCCGGCCGCAAGGGGAGCTTCGAACGGCCCACCATCCCGGTCGGCTTCGCCGATCGCGCTTCGGCCGTCAAGCGCCGGGGACGGCGCGGGAGAAAGCGCGGCGCGGCAACCGTTGCGAGTCGCCGCACGCGCCGATATGACGGAAGGCGATCCCCGTCCGACGGCCGGGCACTTCTGCCCCCAAGGCCCACCGGAAAGCCCTCCATGCTGCGACGTGTCCTCGGCCTTCTGATCGTTACGCTAGTCGTGCTGATCGCCCTGCCGATCGCGCTGGTGCCGGTCTACGCCATTCCCGGCATCCGCCCGGTCTCGACGCTGATGCTGGGCGACTATCTGACATTCCGGCCGGTCACCCGCGACTGGGTCGATCTCGAGGATATCGCACCCGTGCTGGTGCATTCGGTGATGATGTCGGAGGACGGTCAGTACTGTTTCCACGGCGGCGTCGACTGGCGGGAACTGAACGCGGTGATCACCGAGACGCTGGATGGCGAGGAGACCCGTGGCGCCTCGACCATTCCGATGCAGACGGCCAAGAACCTGTTCTTGTGGAACAGCCGCTCCTTCGTGCGCAAAGGTCTGGAAGTGCCGCTAGCGGTTTACGCCGACTTCTTCCTGTCGAAGAAGCGGCTGATCGAGATCTATCTCAACATCGCCGAATGGGGCGACGGAATCTACGGTATCGAGGCCGCCGCCTGGCACTATTTCAACAAGCCGGCCTTTGCCCTCACCGGCCGCGAGGCGGCGCTCCTCGCGGTGACCTTGCCGGCGCCGCGCAAGCGCAATCCGGCCAAACCTTCGCGGGGCCTTTCGCGGCTGGCGGGCACGATCGCCGCGCGGGCGCAGCGGTCCGGCGACTATGTCGATTGCGTCGCCGTCACACCGAACAAGCGCACCGCCGGCCAGTAAATTTCGCTTCCGCCCTTCCCATCCCCCCATGGTTTTGCTATGGGCTGCGGCGAATTCCCGTCATCCCCGAGCCTGATGCGGTCGACATCGATCGCCGGGTTCGCGACGTGAATGCCAGGATCTGACAAGGGCACCCGACGCCTCGCGGATTTCGGCAGACATTCAATCCATGCGGATCAGCCCTCGCGGCGCCGCCGCTATCCGAACGGAGCAGACCGATGGCCGTACCGAAGAGAAAGACCTCGCCCTCCAAGCGTGGCATGCGTCGTTCGCACGACGCCCTGACCGCCCCGACCTATGTCGAGGACAAGAACTCCGGCGAACTGCGCCGTCCGCACCATGTTGACCTGAAGACCGGCATGTACCGCGGCAAGCAGATCCTGACGATCAAAGGCAACGCCTGATCTGATCGGGCTGCCGGATCACACCGGTGGTCAATGGACCGCCGTCTGATCATATCGACTTCCAAGGCCGGGCCAAAAGCCCGGCCTTTTTCATGCGATCGGTAAAGGCCCAAAAGGGACTAGAGAAAGATTCCTTTGGCGGCGTGCCGTGGGAGAGCGGGGCGAAAGCCTCCGCTGCGGACCGCTCTGCACCAGGCCCGCGGGAGGGCGGGACCGAATGGTCAAGTCGGCCCTGCCCGTGTGTCGCGGCGTTCAGGCCTTGGTCGCGGCCATCGCCTCGATCCGCTTCTGCATCTCGTCGAGCTGGCGGCGCATGTCGGAGAGGTCTTCGGGCGCAGCGGCCGGGGCCGGCACCGGGCGATCCTCGGCCGGTGCCATGGCGTTGGCGATAAACGGATTGAACATGGTCATGGCCTGCCGGAACATCTCGGTATTGCGGCGCACCTGCGATCCCATCAGTTTCATCGGGTTCTGGCCGGCGACGCCGCCCGGCTTGTCGCGATAACCCTCCTGCTCGCGCGAGAAAGCCGCCATCGTCTGCTCGAGATAGCCGGGAATCACCATCTGCATCTGGTCGCCGTAGAAGCGGATCAGCTGACGCAGGAAGGCGATCGGCATCATGTTCTGGCCAACCTTATTTTCCTGCTCGAAAATGATCTGGGTCAGGACGGAATGCGTGATGTCCTCGCCGCTCTTGGCGTCCTGCACCACGAACTCCTCGTTGCCCTTCACCATCGCGGCGAGATTCTCGAGCGTCACGTAGGTGCTGGTGCCGGTGTTGTAGAGCCGCCGGTTGGCGTATTTCTTGATGACGGTGGTTTCCGCTGACTTGGCCATGGGTGTTTTCCTCTCCCCGCGCCGCACACTGCCTGTCGGTCTCAAGGCCGACTTCCGGCGTATTGCGTTGCGCCATCGAAAGCATTCCACAAAAAAGCCTATCTTCCAAATATTTCCCGCATTGCACGCAGACTTGGCTGCGGCGCGGTCTTGCCTAAGACTTGAGCAGGATTCGCCAGCGCGAGAGGGGCCGCGCGGTGCCCTGTCGAAGCCGTTTGACAGTGCCGAACCCGGTCTGCGAAACTCGCCCTAAAGGCCTTGGGTACTGCAGATTGTAGACCTTGCAGAGCGCCGCCACGGGAGGAAAACCCCATGTCCGTCGTAATCGTGGGCGCAGCCCGCACGCCCGTCGGCTCGTTCAACGGCGCCTTTGGCGACGTCCCCGCCCACCAGCTCGGCGCCGCGGTGATCCGCGAGGCGCTTTCCCGCGCGAGGGTCGAGCCCAGCGAAGTGGACGAGGTGGTGATGGGCCAGATCCTTTCGGCCGGTGAAGGCCAGAATCCGGCGCGCCAGGCGGCCATGGCGGCTGGCATCCCTAAGGAAGCGACCGCCTGGGGCCTCAACCAGCTCTGCGGCTCGGGTCTTCGCGCCGTCGCCATCGGCATGCAGCAGATCGCGCTCGGCGATGCGAAGATCGTCGTCGCCGGCGGCCAGGAATCGATGTCGATGGCCCCGCACGCCGCGCACCTGCGCGCCGGCCAGAAGATGGGCGACATGAAGCTCGTCGACACCATGCTGAAGGATGGGCTGATCGACGCCTTCCAGGGCTATCACATGGGCGTCACCGCCGAGAACGTCGCCCGCCAGTTCCAGATCACCCGCGATATGCAGGACGAGTTCGCCGTCGCCTCGCAGAACAAGGCCGAGGCCGCACAGGCGGCCGGCCGCTTCCGCGATGAGATCGTCGCCTTCACGGTCAAGGGCCGCAAGGGCGACACGGTGGTGTCGGAGGACGAGTACATCAAGGCCGGCACGACGCTCGACAAGGTGCAGAAGCTGCGCCCGGCCTTCGACAAGGAGGGCACGGTCACCGCGGCCAACGCCTCCGGCATCAACGACGGCGCGGCGGCGACCGTTCTGATGAGCGAGGAAGAGGCGGCGCGCCGCGGGCTGACGCCGCTGGTGCGGATCGCCTCCTGGGCGACCGCGGGCGTCGACCCCGCGGTGATGGGCACCGGGCCGATCCCGGCGTCGCGCAAGGCGCTGGAAAAGGCCGGCTGGTCGGTCGCGGACCTCGACCTCGTCGAGGCGAACGAGGCTTTTGCGGCACAGGCCTGCGCCGTCAACCGCGAACTCGGCTGGGATCCCGCCATCGTCAACGTCAACGGCGGCGCCATCGCCATCGGCCACCCGATCGGGGCGTCCGGCGCGCGGGTGCTGAACACGCTGATCCACGAGATGATTCGCCGGGATGCCCGCAAGGGCCTCGCCACCCTCTGCATCGGCGGCGGCATGGGCGTCGCCATGTGCCTCGAGCGAATGTAGGAAAGATCCGGACAGGACAGAGGCGGCAGCAAGCCGTCCTTGCAGCGGTGGGAGGCACGGCATGGGCAGAGTAGCGGTCGTCACGGGCGGCACGCGCGGTATCGGCGCGGCAATATCGAAGGCGCTGAAGGCCGAGGGCTATCAGGTGGTGGCGGTCTATGCCGGCAACGACGCCGCGGCCGGGGCCTTCACCGCCGCCAACCACATTCCGGCGCGCAAATGGGATGTCGGCGATTTCGATGCCTGCACCGCGAACCTTGCCGCCATCGAGGCCGAGCTTGGCCCGGTCGAGATTCTCGTCAACAATGCCGGCATCACCCGCGACGCGATGTTTCACAAGATGACGCTGGCGCAGTGGCAGGCGGTGATCTCGACCAACCTCAACGGCCTCTTCAACATGACCCGCCCGGTCTGGGAGGGCATGCGCGAGCGCGGTTTCGGGCGGATCATCAGCATTTCATCGATCAACGGGCAGAAGGGCCAGATGGGCCAAGCCAACTACTCCGCCGCCAAGGCGGGCGACATCGGCTTTGCTAAGGCGCTGGCGCAGGAGGGCGCCCGCAAGGGCATCACCGTCAACACCATCTGCCCCGGCTACATCGCCACCGACATGATGGCGACGATCTCCGACGACGTCATGCAGAGGCAGATCCTGCCGCAGATCCCGGTTGGCCGGCTCGGCGAGCCCGAGGAGATCGCGCGCTGCGTCGTCTTCCTCGCCTCGGACGCCGCCGGCTTCATCACCGGCTCCACCATTTCCGCCAATGGCGGGCAGTATCTGGCGTAGGGTAAGCCGCGGGCCTAGACTACGCTCTCGGGCATTCGGACCTGGCTGCGGTCCGGACACCCTTTCATCCGGCGACGCCGCACCCAGATAGACCCCATGAACCGCAGCCAGACCGAGACGATCCGATTCGACGGGACCAACGTCACCGCCGTCCTCGGGCCCACCAATACCGGCAAGACGTTTCTCGCCATCGAGCGGATGGTCGCGCACTCGTCCGGCGTCATCGGCCTGCCGCTGCGCCTTCTGGCGCGCGAGGTCTACCAGAAGGTCTGCGACCGGGTCGGCGTCAGCCAAGTGGCGCTGATCACCGGCGAGGAGAAGATCCGGCCGCCCAAGGCCCGCTTCCACATCTGCACGGTCGAGGCGATGCCGCGCAAGACCGACGCCGCCTTCGTCGCCATCGACGAGGTGCAGCTCGCTGCCGATCTCGAGCGTGGCCACGTCTTCACCGACCGTATCCTTCATTGCCGCGGCCGCGAGGAGACGCTGCTGCTCGGCGCCTCCACCATGCGCGGCGTCCTCGAGAAGCTCCTGAAGGGCGTCCAGACCGTCACCCGGCCGCGCATGTCGAACCTCGTCTATGCCGGCTCGAAGAAGACCACCCGACTGCCGCGCCGTTCGGCCATCGTCGCCTTCTCGGCCGACGAGGTCTATGCCGTCGCCGAGCTGATCCGCCGCCAGCGCGGCGGTGCGGCAGTGGTGATGGGGGCGCTGAGCCCGCGCACCCGCAACGCCCAGGTCGAGCTCTACCAGTCCGGCGACGTCGACTTTCTCGTGGCGACCGACGCCATCGGCATGGGCCTCAACCTCGACGTCGACCACGTCGCCTTCGCGCAGGACTGGAAGTTCGACGGTTTTCAGTACCGCCAGCTGACCCCGGCCGAGCTCGGCCAGATCGCCGGACGGGCCGGGCGGCACCTGCGCGACGGGACGTTCGGCGTCACCGGCCGGGTCGATCCGTTTCCGCAGGAGCTGGTCGAATCACTGGAATCACATGCGTTTGCGCCGGTCCGTGTGCTGCAATGGCGCTCGCCGGACGTGGATTTTCGCTCGATCGACGCGCTGAAGGCGAGCCTCGACCGGCTGCCGCCGGTGCCCGAGCTCACCCGTTCGCTGCGCTCGGTCGACCAGGAGGCGCTGGAATTCCTGTCGCGCTCGCCGGAGATCGTCGACCGTGCGACCAGTGCGAAAAGCGTCGAACTCCTGTGGGAAGCCTGCAAGCTGCCGGACTACCGGCGCATTGCGCCGGCCCAGCACGCGGAGATTATCGCCAGCGTATACCAGGACTTGGTCTCCAACGGCCACATCTCGGAAGACTACATGGCGACCCAGGTGATCAGGGCCGACCGGACCGAGGGCGACATCGACACACTGTCGCGGCGCATCGCCGAAATCCGCACCTGGACCTATATTTCCCACCGGCCGGGTTGGCTTGCCGATCCGTCACACTGGCAGGAAAAGACACGTGCCATCGAGGACCGTCTGTCGGACGCATTGCACGACAGGTTGACGAAACGCTTCGTAGACCGCAGGACAAGCGTCTTGATGAAGCGGCTGAGAGAGAACGCAGTCATGGAAGCTGAAATCGGCGGCGACGGCAAGGTGCTCGTGGAGGGCCACCATGTCGGCGAACTGCAGGGGTTCAGGTTCACGCCGGACGTTAAGGCCGATGGGCCGGACGCCAAGGCCGTGCGTGCCGCAGCCCAGAAAGCACTCGCCAGCGAGTTCGAAAACCGCGCGGAGCGTTTCGGCAATTCGCCGAACGGCGACCTTGCGCTGGGTTCGGATGCGCTGCTGCGCTGGCTCGGCGCGCCCGTTGCCTCACTGACCCAAGGCGACGATCCCCTGCAGCCCCGCGTCGTGCTGCTCGCCGACGAACAGCTGACCGGTCCGATGCGCGACAAGGTCGCCGCGCGTGCCGAGCGCTACGTGACCTATCAGGTCTCTACCGTTCTGAAGCCGCTGGTCGAGTTGAAAACCGCCGAGGGTCTCGAAGGCGCGGCGCGCGGCATCGCCTACCGGCTCTGCGAGAATTTCGGCCTGATCCAGCGCCGCGACGTCGCCGAAGAGGTTCGCGCGCTCGACCAGGACGCGCGCGCGGCGCTCCGCCGCTACGGCGTGCGCTTCGGCGCCTATCACATCTTCATTCCCGCTTTGGTGAAGCCGGCACCGGCCAATCTCCTGACGCTGCTCTGGGCGATCGCCCATGACGGCCGCGACAAGCCGGGCTTCGGCGACGTCACCCATCTCCTGTCGACCGGGCGCACCTCGGCGCTGCCCAATCCCGAGTTCGATCCGGTTTTCTACGGTCTTGCCGGCTACCGCCTGCTTGGCCGCCGCGCTGTCCGCATCGACATTCTCGAGCGGCTCGCCGATCTCATCCGCCCGGCTTTGTCCTGGAAGCCCGGCAACGGCAAGCGCCCCGAGGGCGGCTATAACGGTGCGCAGTTCCTGGTGACGCCGGCGATGATGTCGATTCTCGGCGCCACCGCCGACGACATGGACGAAATCCTGCGCGGTCTCGGCTACCGCCCGCAAGGCGTCGACGCCAAGCAGGTCGAAGAGGCTCTGGCAAAGTACGACATCGAAGCCATGACGCCCTCGCCGGCCGTCCAGCCGACGGAACCCGCGGCAGCTGCCGACGCCGTTTCGGTGGATGACAACGCACCGTCGAGCGAGGCCGTGACACCGGCGCCGTTCGAGGCCGACCGCATGCCGGCCTCGATCGCGGCAGAAACCGCGTCTGCCGAGGATGCCGAGGTCGGCGAAGGTGACGACGTCGTCACCAGCATTGCCGTCGCCAATGAGGATGAGAACGAGACGCCCGCCGAGTTCGCGGAAGGCGAGGCGGTCATCCTGCAGCGCGACGAGAATGCCGCGATGACGGCGGAGAGCGATAGTTCCGCCCCCGAGGACGTCGCGGGTGACGCCACTGCCGCGAACGGCGATCCGCTGCCCCTCGACGTCGTGTTCGGCGAGGCGGAGGCCCCCCGGACGGACGAGACTAACGAAGCTAGCGAGACCGAAGAGACCGAGGGCGTCGCGGACGACGCCGATACCGTCGAGATCCGTCACATCAAACCTGCCAGCGCTACCGAAGCGTCCGAAGCGTCTCCCGCCGAACACGCTCCTGCTGCCGACAAGGCCGCTGAAGCGCCGAAGGTGTCCGAGGGCAAGGCCGAGGAGCCAAAGCTGGTGCAGGTCTGGCGTCCGCAGCGCCAGGAAGCGCGCGGCGGCGCCCGCGACAACGCCCGTTCGGGCCGCAACCGTCCGAACCGCGACGGCCAGGCACGCACCGCCGCGACCGGCGAAGGCGCGGCGACGGGTGATGCAGTGGCGGCACCGTCCGGTGAACGCGGTCCACGGCCAGGCCGCAACGACGGTCAGAGCCGCTCGCAACGGTTCGCAAAGGCTGGCGAGGCGGCAGGCAATGCCCGTCCGCCGCGCACCGGCGGAAAGCCCGGCGAAGGGCGCAACGAGCGCAACGACCGGTCCGGCCGCGACCAGCGCAGCGACAGCAAGCCGGCACCCCGCTTCGACAAGGCCCCTGCCCCTCCTGCCAAGCTTGACCCCGACTCGCCCTTCGCCAAGCTCGCGGCTTTGCGTGACAAGTTGGGAAAGTAAGGCCGCGTGCCGGGCACGGAACAGCGGATCGACAAGTGGCTGTTCTTCGCGCGCGTCTGCAAATCCCGCAGCTTGGCGCAGAAACTCACGCAGTCCGGCGCCGTCCGGATCAACCGTGAGAAGACGACGAGCGCTGCCAAGCTCGTGCGCCCCGGCGATGTGCTCACCGTCACCCTCGGGGGCGGCGTCAAGGTTCTGAAGATCCTCGATCCCGGGGAACGCCGGAGCCCGGCACCGGAAGCGCAGACGCTTTATGAGGATCTGACGCCGCCACCGGTGAAGCCGGAGACCGCGGCAGAGGCCGCCGCGGCGATCGGCTATCAGCCGAGCGACCGGCCGCCGAACAAGCGTGAACGCCGGGCTCTCGATCGCCTTCAATGGAACGAAGGCGACTGACGCAGTTGGAGCGCCGCTGGGATCGGGCAGACGGTGCCGGAAAAAGCGTTCCGATCTGCGGCCCGCCCGCGACATGCTTTACCCTTGCCAGTCCGGTGCCGAGCCGCTACGTCCCGGGATCAGAACGATACCAGCCTCTGCGAGCGCTGCGCCGTTCGCTTCATCCCATTCGCGTCGCGCCGGTCGGGCCGCTCGAAGATCGCCGAGGATCCGTTATGACCTATGTCGTGACCGACAACTGCATCAAGTGCAAGTTCATGGACTGCGTCGAAGTCTGTCCGGTGGACTGCTTCTACGAGGGCGACAACATGCTCGTCATCCACCCGGACGAATGCATCGATTGCGGCGTCTGCGAGCCGGAATGCCCCGCCGAGGCGATCAAGCCAGATACCGAGCCGGGCCTCGACAAGTGGCTGAAGGTCAACGCGGAGTACGCCGAGCAGTGGCCGAACATCACCATCAAGCGCGACGCGCCGGCCGATGCTGCTGAATTCGACGGGCAGACGGACAAGTTCGAAAAATATTTCTCGCCGGAGCGCGGTCAGGGCGACTGACAAACGCTTGCCGTCCTTGATCTATTCGAGCTGGGTTGCGCGCGCTATCGGTTGCTCCCTGGCTGGACCGGGGGCGGCGTAGGGCGCGTAAGCTCTCAAACTATTTTATTTGCCAGCTATGCAACCGGCGTTAAGCGGATGAGGGCGGATTGTTCTCTTCCCTGCCCTGCCTTGAATTTTAGCGAGCAATAGGGTAGTATTCTCGCAACAGTCGAGCGAAAACCTGCATCCAGGTCGATCTCCCGCTCTTGGTAGTTCCGGAAGGACGCTTTCATCCCAGTTTCGGTCATGACGCCCCATCTTCCGATGGGCCGCCGTTCCCTGACTGGAATGCCGGCGTTGACGGTCTGCTGCTGTTGCTTTCCGCCTCGGAGAGCGCGTCGAAATCGGCGGTGCTTCGCACCGTCATTGTGTTAGCGGCTGTCGTGGCCGGGCACAACAGGGAGTTTTGAAAGCGTATGACCATCCCGAAGAAGACCTCCCAGCGCCAAGGTTTCAAGACAGGCGAGAGCATCGTTTATCCCGCGCACGGCGTCGGCCAGATCGTCGCGATCGAAGAGCAGTTCGTTGCCGGCATGACGCTGGAACTGTTCGTCATCGACTTCGAGAAGGACAAGATGCGCCTGAAGGTACCGGTCGCCAAGGCCGAGGCCGTCGGCATGCGCAAGCTCTCAGAGACCGATTTCGTCGAGCGCGCGCTGAAGGTCGTACAGGGCCGGGCCCGGGTCAAGAAGACCATGTGGAGCCGCCGTGCGCAGGAATACGACGCGAAGATCAACTCCGGTGACCTGATCCAGATCGCCGAGGTCGTTCGTGATCTCTACCGTGCCGATAGCCAGCCGGAGCAGTCCTATTCCGAGCGCCAGCTCTACGAGGCCGCCCTCGGCCGTATGGCACGCGAGCTTGCAGCGGTGAACGAGGTCTCCGAGACCGAGGCCGTGCAGCTGATCGAAGTGAACCTCAACAAGGGTCCGAAGCGCACTGCCAAGGCCGACGAGGATACGGAAGCCGACGCGGACGCCGACACCGAAGAGGCAACAGTCGAAGTGCAGGCTGCCTGATCCGGCAACCGCCGCCTCAAGCGGACAGAGACGTCCTTATCAAAACCGGCTGCGACCCTGTCGTGGCCGGTTTTTCTTTGGCAGGATTACCTCTCCCGATCCCCAGGGTACCGCCGTCAGGCACCCCGGATGGGCCTCCTAAGTCCGCCCGCTGGGCAGCCTCCCTTGCCGAAGCGGGATACGGCGCTACCTCAGCTCTTAAAGTTTAACCTTTCAGGAACGTTTGCTGCCGGGTGCCGTTTGAAGATGGCTCGGTGCGCGGAACTGTCTGTCGGCCGCCTCTCCGGGCCCCAAGCGCATTTGCTACTGGAGGGTAATCCCATGAAGTCCCAGTCCGCAGGCCGTACGATGATCCGGGCCGCGATGGCGGCGCCCTACCTCCTGCGCGAGGAGGAATACGAGCTCGCCGTGAAGTGGAAAGAGCACAGCGACCAGGATGCGCTCCATAAGATCACCTCGGCCCATATGCGGCTGGTGATCTCGATGGCGTCGAAGTTCCGTCACTTCGGCCTGTCGATGAACGATCTCATTCAGGAAGGCCATGTCGGGCTTCTCGAGGCGGCCGCCCGTTTCGAGCCCGAGCGCGAGGTTCGCTTCTCCACCTACGCCACCTGGTGGATCCGGGCCTCGATCCAGGATTACATCCTGCGCAACTGGTCCATCGTTCGTGGTGGTACGTCCTCCGCTCAGAAGGCGTTGTTCTTCAACCTCCGCCGTCTGCGCGCGCGCCTCAGCCAGGGTTCCGAGAGCCTGACGGGAACGGCGATGTACCGCGAGATCGCAACTGCGCTGAAGGTTTCCGAGAGCGACGTCGCGCTGATGGATTCGCGGCTTTCCGGTCCCGACTCCTCGCTCAACGCACCGCTGATGGAAGATGACTCCGGCAGCTCCGACCGTCAGGACTTTCTGGTCGCGAAAGAGCCGCTCCCGGACGAGATGGTCTCAACCTCGATCGACGACGAGCGCCGCGTTACCTGGCTGAAGAGCGCGCTCGATGTTCTCAGCGAGCGCGAGCTCAAGATCATCCGCGAGCGTCGGTTGCAGGACGACGGTGCGACGTTGGAAGCGCTCGGCACGAAGCTGGGCATCTCCAAGGAACGTGTCCGCCAGATCGAGACGCGCGCACTGGAGAAGCTCCGCACGGCTCTGCTGCAGACCAATCCGGATCAGGCGGCCTACGTCAGCTGATCTTGTGCTGCTCACGTCCAGTTCGATAACGAAACGGCCGCCGCAAGGCGGCCTTTTCGTATCCGGTCAGGCGACCGCGTTGACGCCGCAGCATTTCTTGTACTTGCGGCCCGAGCCACAGGGACAGGGATCGTTGCGCCCGATCTTCACGACCTGAACCGGCCTCTGGACAGGATCGGGCCGGAAGGCCATCCGCCAATCGAATAGTGTTTCGGTCCAGACGGCGAGAAGGTCGGGTGCCTCCGCAACCAGTTCTGCATCCGCGTCGGATAGCGGCGCCTTGAGGTCGGGTCGCATGGCGAGGCGGGCCAGCGACAGCATGCCGTTGAAGGCCTCGATGGCTTTCTCGTCTCCGGTACCAGTGATTGCGCCCCAGCTGTCCATCCGGACCTGCATCGCCTCGGCAAAACCGGTCACCCATGGCTCCCAGATCACGTCGTTAGTCTTGTCCTCGAGATAGAAGACCGGTGCATACTCCTCCTCGGCGGCACGAAGGCCGAGCGAGGTCAGACGGTGGTGGTCGAGGATGCGGCGGGACAAAGCAGCCGCGTCGGCATCCGACACTAGCTGCGTCTTGCCGTCGTCGGCGAGGTCGCGCCAGAGGAGGCCGAGCCATTCCTCCGCGGGGATCTCGACGGGACAGATGAGAATGCCGGCGATGAAGCCGTCGATCTCGCCGAGCGTCATCGCATCGCTTTCCTCGGGCAGCGCCTTTAGCGCGTCCTCAAGGGCTTCCAGTCGGCGCGGAAGGGTTTCCATCGCTCGTGTCTCCGGCGCTGATGGGTGGATCTGGTGATGGAGGCCGAAGGCCGGCCTACTCGGCGATGATCTTGTACTTCGCCCCAGCCTTCACCGCATCGGTCGGCTCGAAGTCGTTGAGCAAGCGGAACATGTCCGGCTTGCGGTCGATGCCGTCCATCCGGTTCGACAGCGAATCGACGGTGTCGCCGGCGCGCGCCGTGACGATGCGGATGCGCAACGGCTTCAGCTGCGTCTTCTCCGCCTCGGTCAGCAGGCGGAACGACCCGGCGACGCCGGCCGCGATCTGCCCGACGCTGGCGTCCGACGCCGTCGGCAACGCGGTGAGGAAACGGTAGACCTGCCCCTCGACGCGGATCACCGTGACGTCGAAGACGTATTCGCCGCCGGAAGCCCGCGCCGAAACCGCCTCGAGATTGCCGATCCGCTCCTGCTTGATGCTCGAGGGGTCGAGCCCGCCGATCCAGCCGCTGGTGATGTAGTCGGTAAGGCTCGACGAGCGCGGCAGCGCGACGCCGTCGAAGCGAATGGCGGTGTCGCCGGGACCGGTCGCCAGCACCGCCTCAGCGGTGTTGTCGATGACGAAGCCGTTCGGCACGGCAAAGGTGATGCCGAGGCCGGGATGGTAGAACTGCCGCCCGCGCACATAGCCCTCGACGGCCGAATCGCCGAACAGCATGCCCTCGATGCCCGCCAGATACCGGTCGCGGTCGATCGAGCCGGTGCCGGGCGGCCCGAACTCGCGGGCATGCCGGTCGGCCAGCTCCATGCGCTGGGGCGCCGCCGGGTGGGTGGCGAGGAAGTCGAGATTGGGGTTCTCGGCCTGGAAGGCGTTGCGGAAATGCGAGTAGGAGTCCATCGCCTTCAGAAAACGCTCGGCGGCATAGGCGTCGTAGCCGGCACGGCCGGTCTGCTTGATGCCGATGGCGTCGGCCTCGAGCTCCTGGTTGCGCGAGAAGCTGGCAAGGTTGAGCCGCCCCCGTGCCAGCGCCGCTCGCCCGGCTGAATCGCTCTCCAGCACTTCCGAGACAACGCGCCCGGCCAACTCGGCCGCAGCTTCTCGGCGCTGACGCTCGATGCCATGGTTCAGCGTGACGTGGCCCATCTCGTGCGCCAGCACCGCGGCGACCTCCGCCGAGTCGTTGGCAAGCGCGAGCAAGCCACGCGTGACGTAGAGGTAGCCGCCCGGCAGCGCGAATGCGTTGACGTTCGGCGAGTTGAGGACCGTGATGCGGTAGGCGCGGTTTGGATCGTCCGTGACCGCGCTGAGGCGCCCGACAATGGTCGCCAGCGTCTGCTCAAGCTCGGGATCGGAATAAGCCCCGCCATAGGCCGCGAGGATTTTCGGATGCTGCGACCGACCGATCGAGGCCTGCGGGTCGCCCTTCTGCAGGTTCTCGAACGTCACCGGCTCACGCGCCGGGCCTGGCAGATAGCCGGTCTGGGCCGGCGTCGCGCCACTGGCGACATCCTCGAGGCTCTTGTTGATGCTCTGGCAGGCGCCGAGCAGCAGCACGGCACCGAGGAGGCCAGCCACACGAAAGCCTTGCCGAACCGCGAGCGGTCGGTTTGAGGCCCGTCCTGAGCTGAACACCTGCGCCGTCATTTCCTGCCTGATCCCCGATCTGTCCACATCCGCCGGCACCGGTCCGCGCCGAAACGGGACGGGTTGCGCCCATGCTCTACGCGTACGGCAACGCAGTGCGAAAGAGCAAGCCGAGCACACGAAACGCATTTTTCGCCCGCACGGTGTTTCGAGAGCAAAACACATGGTGCCCTAACCAGTGAATCCGCCTGAAATGCGGTCCCGTCAGACCGGCCGACGGCCAAGATAGTCTGAAAGCCCGGGATGTCCCTTGGCCGCGAGAATCTCTCCGGTCGCGCCGATCGCGGCGATGCGGCCATCCTCGAGAAAGGCCATCCGGTCGGCGTAGCCCCGCGCATCCTCCGGCTGATGGGTCACCATGACGACGCTGATCGGCAGCAAGCTGCGACGGCGCAGATCCTGCAGCAGTTCCAGCATTTCGCGGCGCAGCGCCGGGCCGAGCGCCGCGAAGGGCTCGTCGAGCAGCAGCAACGGGCGCCCCCGCAGGAAGGCCCGCGCCAGAGCGACCCGCTGGCGCTCGCCGCCCGACAGCTCCGCAGGGCGACGGTGCCCAAGGTCGGCAAGGCCCACCGCGCCGAGCGCCTCCCCAACCGCCCGCCGCTCCTCCACGGTGAGCCGGAGGGAGGGCGACAGGCCGAGCGCGACGTTCCGGAACACGTCGAGATGGGAAAAGAGGTTGTTCTCCTGGCAGACGAAGCTCAGCGCCCGATCGCCTGGCGCGTCGGCGGTGACGTCCCGTCCGGCGATCTCCACCCGGCCGGCATCGGGTGCCAGAAAGCCCGCGGCAAGATCCAGCAGCGTCGACTTGCCGGCGCCGCTCGGGCCGATGATCGCCAGCCACTCGCCGGTCTCGACGGCAAGGTCGAACGCCATGCGCCGGTCTTCGTATCGATGGGTGACGCCGTCGAGGCGGAGCGCATGGGTCATGTCGTCTTCCGGAAGCCGCGCTCGGCGATCGCCATCAAGGCGAGGCTGAGCGCGCCGAGGATCAGCGCGATGCCGGCCGCATCGGTGCTGCGGTAGCTGCCCATGCGCTGGTGCAGGAGCAGCGGCAAGGTGACGAAATCCTGGTTGCCAAAGAGGGCGGCAACGCCGAGATCGCCAAGCGACAGCGCCAGCGCAAAGGCGAAGCCGAGACCGAGGGCGCCCCGCACCGCCGGCCACTCGACGTACCGCCACCGCGACCAGCCGGTCATTGCGAGACTGGCCGCCAGGCGGTCGTGGCGCGCCGCCGACGTTGCCAGCGCCGGCCCGGCAATCCGCATGACGAAGGGCATGGCCATCACCGCATTGGTCAGCACCACCATCACCGGCGCCAGGGCGAAGACGTCAGTCGCCTGCCGCAGCACCAGGAACCAGCCGGCGCCGAGCACGATCGGCGGGATCACCAGCACCAGGCTGCCGGACAGGTCGAACACCCCCCGCAGCGATCGCAGCCGCCCCCTCTGATGAGCGAGGCTCGATGCGCCGAACAGCAGCGCCAGCGACAGGATGAGGCTCAGCGTCGCCGCGGCAAATCCAACCGCAAGGCTCGTCGCCAGCGCGCGCTGCAGCAGCGGCTCGCCGATAAGGCGGACGAGATCGGCGCCAAGGCCCTTGACGAGCACCGCGACGAACGGCGCGGCGATGAAGCCGAGGCCGAGGAGAATGACGAGGAGGCCGGCAGCGCGCTGCAAAGCCGTCTGCCGGTCGAAGCGGACCGCCTTGCGCCCGAGCGTCACGCCGGCGTCGAGATTCCCGCCGAGGCGCAGCACGGCGGCGAGCACGAGGCCGGTCAGCGTGATCTGCACGAGGGCCAGGAGCACTGCCCGGCCGGGGTCGAAATCATAGCGCAGCGACTGGAAGATCGCGACCTCGAGCGTCGTGCCGCCCGGCCCACCTCCCAGCACCAGCACCAGGGTAAAGCTCGTGATGCAGAGCATGAAGACGAGGCTCGCCGCCCCCGGCAGCGCTGCGCGCACCGCCGGCCATTCGACCAGCCGGAACACCGCCATCGGTCGGAGCGACAACTGCCCCGCGAGCTTCCAGCTCTCGGCCGGCACGGCGTCAAGCGCGGCAAAGATCAGCCGCGTCGCCAGCGGCAGGTTGAAGAAGACATGGGCGAGGAGGATGCCGGAGAGGCCGTAGACGTCGAGGCGCGGCTGTCCCAGCGCGGCGAGCCCGTCCGACACCACGCCGCCCCGGCCCCAGACCGCGATGATGCCGAGCGCGCCGACCAGCACCGGCAGCGCCTGCGGCAGCAGGAACAGCCGCAGCACCAGCGCCCGCCCGGGAAAACGGAAGCGGTGAAGGGCGATCGCCAGCGGCACCGCTCCTGCGACCGACAGGACCGCCGAGAGCAGCGCCTGCTGCAAGGTGAAGAGGACGACGCCCTGCAGATAGCCGTCGCGCGCCAGCGCCGGCACGTCAGGAAAGGCGCCGGCGAAGCCGAGCAGGGCGGCGAACGGGCCGGCGACGAAAAGCGCAAGGAAGCCGAGGCCGGCGATGCCTAAGGCAAGCTTCCCGCGCCGGTCGGCGGCAAGGCCCGGGCTCAGCGGCCGATCGCCTTCAGCCACTCGTCGGTCCAGGCCTTGCGGTTGGCCGCGACGTCCTCCGCCGGCACCGCGAGCGGCCTTGCCGGCTGCACCAGTTTTGCAAATTCCGGCGGCAGCGGGGTGGACGGCGCGATCACCGGCAGCGACCAGTTGGTGGTCGGGATCACGTCCTGGAAGGCGGGGGTGAGGATGAAGTCGAGGAAGGCTTTCGCCAGTTCCGGCTGCTTCGAGCCCTTCAGCCGGCCGGCGAGTTCCACCTGCAGATAGTGGCCTTCGGCGAAGCTGGCCGCCTGGTAGCGCTCCACCTTCTCCTCGATCATGTGGTAGGCCGGCGACGTCGTATAGCTCAGCACGATCGGCGCCTCGCCTTGCGTGAACAGGCCATAGGCCTCGCTCCAGCCGGGGGTGACCGTCAGGATCCGCTTCGACAGCGTCTGCCATTTCGCCGCGGCCCCCTCGCCGTAGACCGCCTTCATCCAGAGCAGCAGGCCGAGGCCCGGCGTCGAGGTGCGGGCATCCTCGATGACGATCTTCTCGTCGGGGTCGCCGTTGATGAGGTCGTCAAAGCTCTTCGGCGGGTTCTTCACCGTCTTGGTGTCGTAGATGAAGGCTAGGTAGCTGTAGTCGAACGGCACGAAGACCTTATCGTCAAAGCCGCCCGGCACCGTCAGCGCGGCGAGATCGACGCCGCTGTCGGCGAAGAGGCCGGTCGCCTTCATCTCCGGCACCATTTCGGCGGTCATGCCGAGTGCGACGTCGGCCTTGGTGCCCGCGCCCTCGAGCTTCAGACGGTTGAGGATCTCGACGCCGTCGCCGAGCCCGACCCATTGCAGGTCGCAGCCGCAGGTCTTCTCGAAGGCCGCCTCGATCTTCGGGCCCGGGCCCCATTCCGGCAGGAAGCTCTCATAGGTGTAGACGGTCAGCACCGGCTTTCCGTCCGCCGCGAGCGCCGGCAGAGCGGAAGCGGCGACAAGCGACAGCGTGGAGGCGAGGGAGGCAAGACGCACGGCGTTTCCTTCGACAGGGCGGCCGTCTCGCGGATCGACAGGGTGCGCTTCCGCGCGCTGCGCGGACGCCCTCATCCCTCCGCCGGTACGAGCCGGATCAGGTTCGGCGGGTTGGCGAAAAGCCTCTCAGCCCGAAGGCACCCCGTGTGAGCCAAGCCAGCATAGCCGGCTCTGCGGGCAAGGCAAGACAGGGGCACGGCCGCTGCATGCCTTCCGGCGCCAAAAAGAGGTCGCTGCATCCGCAGCCCTAACCTTCCCCCGCCCCTTGGGCGAGCGCTGCGGTGTCTCCCGCCGCGGCAATTCGCTTAAGGGAGGGAGGCCGTGCGGATCGATGGTTGCCCCTCCCCTCGCCGGCCGCTACAGCCGCGGCATGAGCCGCTTCACCATCCTTCTCGCAGGCCCGATCCGGCCGACCGGAGACCTCTGCCGCGCCGTTGCGGCGACGCGCATCATCGCCGCCGACCGCGGCATGATGCATGCCGCACCGCTCGGCGTCGTGCCGGAGCTCTGGGTCGGCGACTTCGATTCGGTCGATCCGGCGCTCGATGCCCGCCATGCCGAGACCCCGCGCGAGACCTTTCCGCGCGACAAGGACCGGACCGACGGCGAGCTGGCGATCGACACCGCCATCGCGCGCGGTGCCACCGACCTCCTGCTGGTCGGCGCCTGCGGCGGCCCGCGCACCGACCACGCCTTCATGCACCTGGTGCTGGCGCTGCGCTATGCCGCCCGCGGGCTCGGCGTGACGCTCGCCGACGGCAACGAGACCGCCGTGCCACTCGCCCCTGGCGCGCAAATGTTCGACCTCGCGCCCGGCACCACCTTCTCCATCCTCAAATTCTCCGACCTCGCCGGCCTGACCATCGAGGGCGCGCGCTGGCCGCTGGAGAACGTCGCCGTGCCGTTTCACTCGATCCTCACCCAGTCGAACGAGGCCGCCGGCCCGGTGACGGTCACGGTCGCGAGCGGAACCGCGGTCCTGCTGATACAAGCCCCCGGCGGCGACGCCCGCCCCGCCACCGAGCGCCCGTGAACGGCCCACAACCCCGGAGCACGGTCCGACGCCCGATCCCCCGCAAGGGGCTTGGCCCCGACGCCCTTTTTCGACTAGGGTGGAGAGAATGGTCCCGTAGCTCAGCAGGATAGAGCATCAGATTCCTAATCTGAGGGTCACTGGTTCAAATCCAGTCGGGATCACCAATAATTTCAACGGCTTATGCCTTGGAAGAGGCCCTATCGTGTCGCAGTCATGTTGCATCCAGCTCCCTTGATTTCCAAAGGGTTCCGCTGGAACCCGGCGAATCCGTGCGACATGATCTGCGACATAGCAGTGGTGTGGTACGAATTGTATCGGTGAGGACGGCAGTGAATGACGCCTGACGTTGAAGGCCGCATTTTTGCTCAACTCGATCAAGTGAACGCGGCACGTAAGCGGTTCGATGGCCCTGCGCAGTGGCGCGTTA